>NZ_QMEB01000382.1 GCF_012912135.1 Brasilonema bromeliae SPC951
CTCAACGCTCATAGCAACTCGGTAACGGCACTCGCCGTCACCCCAGACGGCAAGCGGCTGATTTCTGCTTCCGTTGACAAAACACTCAAAGTTTGGGATTTGGCTGATGGTAAAGAAGTTTTCACACTCACGGGTCATAGCAACTCGGTAACGGCAGTCGCCCTCACCCCAGACGGTAAGCGGCTGATTTCTGCTTCCGTTGACAAAACACTCAAAGTCTGGGATTTGGCTGATGGCAAACAACTTTTCACACTCAACACTCATAGACCGTGGGAATTAGCAGTCGCCGTCACCCCAGACGGCAAGCGGGTGATTTCTGGTTCCGTTGACAACACTCTCAAAGTCTGGGATTTGGCAGATGGCAAACAACTTTTCACACTCAACGCTCATAGCAACTCGGTAAAGGCAGTCGCCATCACCCCAGACGGCAAGCGGGTGATTTCTGCTTCCGATGACAAGACACTCAAAGTCTGGGATTTGGCTGATGGCAAGGTTATTACCAATTTTACTGCTGAGAGTCCAGTATTGTGTTGTGCTGTTACACCGGATGGAATGATAATTACGGCAGGGGATGATTCAGGACAGATTCATTTCCTCCAGTTGGAAGCAGGTTTATGAACATCACACCTCGCCCTTCAACCGCTTCCCAAAAAGAATTTCAGCAACTGATTCACCAAAAAAGCAGCAATTTTGTTGGTCGTGAATTTGCCTTTGCTGCTATTACCGACTTCCTCAACCACCAACTCTGTGGTTACTTTACCATTGTGGGCACACCTGGCAGTGGCAAAAGTGCCATTCTCGCCAAGTATGTGATGGAAAATCCTTCTGTTGTTTATTACAGTGCGGAAGTTGAAGGAAAAAATTGTGCGGAGGAATTTCTCATAACTGTTTGCACTCAGTTAACCCTTCGGCTACGCTCAGGGTTAAAGCCGAGCGGAGTCGAGGCTTTAATTAGGGAAATGGGGGATACAAATGTGTCGCTTCCTGATAACGCGACTGAGGGAAGTTGGTTTCTCTCACTTTTACTTCAGAAAGTGAGCGATTTACTAGAACCAGATCAGCGTTTGATTATTGCTATTGATGGGTGTGATCAAATCGACCTCAACAACCAATCTCCAGACTCAAATCTATTTTACCTTCCTAGATATCTTCCAGAGCGAGTTTATTTTCTGCTCACCCGTCGCCCCTTCAAGAGCGAAAAATCTGGTTTATTAATCGAAACCCCTGCTCAAATTTTGGATTTAGAAGCATATTCCAAACAAAACCGAGAAGATGTGCAGACATACATACAACAATATATTTCAGTCACACCCTCTTTTTTAAAGAACGCTCGGTGGATAAACAATCACTCTATCAGCGAACAAGAATTCTGCCAACAGCTCACACAACAGCTAACAGTCAAGAGCGAAAACAATTTCATGTATCTCAACCACATCTTAAAAGGAATCTCCCAAGGCTTTTATCGCGATAGCCCAAGCGTGGCGTTAGCCATACCTTTCCAATTTGAACCACTCCCCCCAGGATTAGAGGCGTATTACAAAAATCATTACCAGCGCATCAAGGGTAAAGGTTTGTCTCCAGTGGGTAATCGTGTATTAAAATGTTTAGCACAGCTTGTGCAACCCCTTTCAGTAGAATTAATCGCCCAAATAATTGATGAAGATGAATACGAAGTAGAAAAAGTGCTGGAAAATTGGCTGGAATTTTTACATCAGGAAATTAGAGGAGAAGAAACTTTTTATAGTTTCTATCATACCAGCTTTGCGAACTGGTTAGGCAAGGAATTAAATTTAGTTTCGTACAGCTCATGAACTCGTAGAAACTCTCATATGGTGGTGGTGGGCACTGCCACTAAAACCCTCATAATGGTGAGCAGGATCTGACTGGCAGTGCCCACCCTACATTACTGGTTAGGTAAGGAATTAAATTTAGTTTAGACAACGTAATTTTGGAGAGTTGATTTATGTTAGGTTTAGACAGAATTACCTTCGATGCGCGCATCATGGCTGGACAAGCTTGTATTCGCGGAATGAGAATTCCTGTTTCGTTAGTTGTCAATTTAGTAGCGAATGGGAAACCTGTAGAGGAAATTTTAGAAGAATACCCTGACCTAGAACCAGAGGATATTCGCCAATCTCTACTTTATGCTGCTTGGTTGACTCAAGAGCGGGTTTATTCTTTCACAAATGCTGAAAAACAAGCATCATGAAATTTTTAGCAGATATGGGAATTTCGCTACGCACAGTAGCAAGGATTGTTGCTAACAATTCCACATATGTAGAACTTTCGGATGCAACGTCTCTACATCAATGGGAATTTTTAAATTCATATCAAGATTTCAGCAACAACAGTTTTTCAGTCCATTAAAATGGACTTCGCCTATAAGCCTAGGACTTATAGTCTAGCCCTGTCAAGGTGACAAATTATCAGATAATAATGCCATGCGATTGCGCGA
>NZ_QMEB01000383.1 GCF_012912135.1 Brasilonema bromeliae SPC951
AGTTAACACTCCAAACAAAAACACCAAAGATTGTAGTCAAGCAAGAAAAGGCGAATGGTGGATACCTAGGCACACAGAGGCGAAGAAGGACGTGGTGACCGACGAAAAGCTCCGGGGAGCTGGAAGCAAGCATAGATCCGGAGATGTCCGAATGGGGCAACCCCAAGTACTGCCTGTTGAATATATAGACAGGAAAGAGCCAACCCAGCGAACTGAAACATCTTAGTAGCTGGAGGAAGAGAAATCAAAAGAGATTCCCTAAGTAGTGGTGAGCGAAAGGGGAAGAGCCTAAACCAAAAAGCTTGCTTTTTGGGGTAGTGGGACAGCAACAAGGAATCCAGAGGTTAGACGAAGCAGCGAAAAACTGTACCAGAGAAGGTGAGAGTCCTGTAGTCAAAAACTAAAAGATACTAGCTGTATCCCGAGTAGCATGGGGCACGTGAAATCCCATGTGAATCAGCGAGGACCACCTCGTAAGGCTAAATACTACTGTGTGACCGATAGCGAAACAGTACCGCGAGGGAAAGGTGAAAAGAACCCCAATGAGGGGAGTGAAATAGAACATGAAACCATGAGCCCACAAGCAGTGGAAGTCCGATTCAACGGATGACCGCGTGCCTGTTGAAGAATGAGCCGGCGAGTTAAAAGCACTGGTAGGTTAAGGTGAAAGACTGTAGCCAAAGCGAAAGCGAGTCTGAATAGGGCGCGAATCAGTGTTTTTAGACCCGAACCCGGGTGATCTAACCATGTCCAGGATGAAGCTTGGGTAACACCAAGTGGAGGTCCGAACCGACCGATGTTGAAAAATCGGCGGATGAGGTGTGGTTAGGGGTGAAATGCCAATCGAACCCGGAGCTAGCTGGTTCTCCCCGAAATGTGTTGAGGCGCAGCGGTTGTGATTATACTCTGGGGGTAAAGCACTGTTTCGGTGCGGGCGGCGAAAGCTGTACCAAATCGAGACAAACTCAGAATACCAGAAGAACACACAACCAGTGAGACGGTGGGGGATAAGCTTCATCGTCAAGAGGGAAACAGCCCAGACCACCAGCTAAGGTCCCCAAATCATCGCTAAGTGGCAAAGGAGGTGGGAGTGCACAGACAACCAGGAGGTTTGCCTAGAAGCAGCCACCCTTAAAAGAGTGCGTAATAGCTCACTGGTCAAGCGCTCCTGCGCCGAAAATGAACGGGACTAAGCGATGTACCGAAGCTGTGGGATTACTTTGTAATCGGTAGGGGAGCGTTCCGTGTTAGGAAGAAGCACTAGCGGTAAGCAGGTGTGGACGAAACGGAAGTGAGAATGTCGGCTTGAGTAGCGAAAACATTGGTGAGAATCCAATGCCCCGAAATCCCAAGGGTTCCAGAGCCAGGTTCGTCCACTCTGGGTTAGTCGGGACCTAAGGCGAGGCGGAAACGCGTAGTCGATGGACACAGGGTCAACAATCCCTGACTATTCAGTGGGAGCATTTGCAGTGCGCATGAAAGTAAGCTACACCCTGACTGGATTGGGAGACTTCTACGGAGGTCGAGTAGTGAGGATAGTGTCAAGAAAAGCTGTGGATGTGATGAAAGCTGAGTACCCGTACCCGAAACCGACACAGGTGGGAGGGTAGAGAATACCAAGGGGAGCGAGATAACTCTCTCTAAGGAACTCGGCAAAATAGCCCCGTAACTTCGGAAGAAGGGGTGCCCACGCAAGTGGGTTGCAGTGAAGAGGCCCAGGCGACTGTTTACCAAAAACACAGGTCTCCGCCAACTCGTAAGAGGAAGTATGGGGGCTGACGCCTGCCCAGTGCCGGAAGGTTAAGGAAGCTGGTCAGCCAATAGGTAAAGCTGGCGACTGAAGCCCCGGTGAACGGCGGCCGTAACTATAACGGTCCTAAGGTAGCGAAATTCCTTGTCGGGTAAGTTCCGACCCGCACGAAAGGCGTAACGATCTGGGCACTGTCTCGGAGAGAGACTCGGCGAAATAGGAGTGTCTGTGAAGATACGGACTACCTGCACCTGGACAGAAAGACCCTATGAAGCTTTACTGTAGCCTGGAATTGGGTCCGGGCTTGGCTTGCGCAGAATAGGTGGGAGGCATTGAAGCATTCCTTGTGGGGAGTGTGGAGCCAACAGTGAGATACCACTCTGGCGAAGCTAGGATTCTAACCCGTTTCCGTGATCCGGAAAGGAGACAATTTCAGGTGGGCAGTTTGACTGGGGCGGTCGCCTCCTAAAAGGTAACGGAGGCGCACAAAGGTTCCCTCAGCACGGTTGGAAATCGTGCTTTGAGTGTAAAGGCAATAAGGGAGCTTGACTGCAAGAGCAACAACTCAAGCAGGGTGGAAACACGGTCTTAGTGATCCGACGGCGCAGCGTGGAATGGCCGTCGCTCAACGGATAAAAGTTACTCTAGGGATAACAGGCTGATCTCCCCCAAGAGTCCACATCGACGGGGAGGTT
>NZ_QMEB01000384.1 GCF_012912135.1 Brasilonema bromeliae SPC951
CCCTACACGATAATCATTATTGGCAAAAAAACTCAAATATCAAAAATGAAGGATAAACTGGATCTTGGCAGAATTTGGTGATCTTGGCTGGGGTAAGGCAGAGGGCAGAGGGCAGAGGGCAGAAGGAGGAAAAAGGAAGAAGGAGGAAGAAATAAAATTTTAACCTTTTAGTTTGTTTATGGTAGCAACTAGTATACTTTGCATTTCCTCAACTTCATTCATAATGGGAGTGAAAAGGTCAATTTCTGCTAAATCTACTTCTTTGGCAATGATTAATTGCGTGTCAAGCTCTCTTAAAGAGCCTAATGCAATATGTAAAAACTGTATGTATTCTTGTTTTGAACGTCTACCATAACCTTCAGCTATGTTGGATGCTACAGATACGGATGAACGTCGTATTTGACTTGTTAAACCATACAATTCAGATTTAGGGAATAGACGCGTAAATTTGTAGCAATTAATAGCAAGTTGAACTGCTCTTTGCCATATAAATTGATTTCTATAACTCATAAGTTAAGTTTGAAGGTAGAAGAAAAGAAGATGTTTGAAGTATTAAGAATTATACCTCTCAGGTCGCCAACAAAAATCGTCGCTCAAGTAAGTCTATCTTGGCGCGACCATACATCTGCCGCTTTAACATTTTCAGTCGATTAATATGCCCTTCAACAGGGCCATTGCTGACTGGCATAGTTACACCTGCTTTTACAGCATCGTAGTCAGACTTCTTACCAACAGCAAAGGAGTGCAGCAAAGAAACCGAGCTGTTTTTAGCTTTGTTTAACCAAGCATCGAACTCTGACGGCAGGCGTTGACGCACAAGAGATGCAAACTGTTGAGCTAGTTCAATGGCTGACTCCAAATCAGAATGGGCTGTTTGTAGTCGAGCGATCGCTTCACGCTCCGACCGGCTCTGTTAATTCCGGTCGTCGCAGGACTAAAGCTGTGACGCGACTGGGGGTGAGAGGACGATGGGAACAAGAGCTTACCCTGGGGGAAGCGTTTTTTCTTGAACCTTGTCGCGGTTCAAATCCGGGCAAGCTCCTAGTTGCCGAGTGAAGCGAATGACCGTGGCATAACTACCGATATAGCCCGCCTGTCGAATTTCTTCAAACAGTTCTTGGGTGTTGTAGTTCCCGCTATTCCAGCGGCTGAGGAGGTAATCATGATAAGGGTTGAGAAGACTGAGACCTTGGTCGCTACGTTGGCGACGTTCGGTAAAAGTTGAGCTACGCAAGTAATTATATACGGTATTTTTAGAAACTCCCAGCTCTTGAGCGATTGCTTGTACTGATAAGCCAATAGACCGTAAGCTCCAAACTTGCTCATGGATGTCCCTCCGTCTGGCCCGTGCCTTGGCCGATTGAACTTTTCGCATTTAAGATGTGTTTTGGGGAAACCTTGGCACAACTGGGCAGGGATTAGCCTCAGCAATTAGGGAAACGTTGTGTGCTGTTTCCACCTGTTTTAGCACTTTAGTATCAGTACTAAAGACTTGTTTTTCCACTTCTTTAAGTGCCGAAGCGTGAGTACTAAAGACTTGCTCAAGCGTTTGAGATAAGTTCTGCAATAAGTGAAAACGGTCTGCAACTTGAATGGCTTCTGGCGCGCCTTGACGAATACCACTTTCATAAGTTTTTGACCGGTCTCGTGAGACGACTTTGACACCAGGGTGAGCTTTTAACCATTCTGCCAAGGTTTCAGCCTTGGCATCTTTTAGTAGAGCAATTGGTCGGCTGCGTTCCAGATCAATTAGTGCTGTGCCGTAAGTTTTACATTTACGAAAGCAGAAATCGTCTACCCCAAGAGTATGTGGCGTTACGATTGGTGGTAGTGGGATTGAGCGGACTAAATTTAATAGTGTATTGCGAGAAACTTTTATCCCCAATTGCTCCGAGAGTCTTACCCCTGCTGCACCACCATTAGAAGAGCGCAATCGCACTTAGTCGTTGAGCTAAACGTAGAGTTCTTCTCGCCCAAGGTGCGGTTACATTGGTCAACCTTTCTGTAAAAATGCGCCGTTTACACAAACTATTGATGCAAAAAAACTTCCGCACCCGTAACTGTAAGGTAATGCTGTAATCAGCCCAGGGTAAGTCTGCTAAGAAGCGTTCATAGCGACTATGAATTTTATGAGTTGGTTGGTTACAAACTGGACAATTAACTACTCTACTGATGGCGGAAACAATCAACCAAATCTTCGTCTTTATCTCGTCAAGTTGGCAATTCTCAAGTTTCAGATTGGTTGAATCTGGTAATAGGTGAGTTAGCACCGACATAGGGCAAGCTTCGGCTTATTCCTCAAATGTTTGATGGAGTGAAGTTTGAAGTATCTCAATTATATCTTTCTTCCTTCTGCCTTCTGCCCTCTGCCCTCTGCCTTCCCCCAAGCGAGATCACCAAAA
>NZ_QMEB01000385.1 GCF_012912135.1 Brasilonema bromeliae SPC951
AGTGCGGTACGTTGCTTATAAACTGTACCCCATAAGGGTTACAGGGGATTAAGCGGTGAAGGTAACTTCACATAATTTGATAACAATGTAGGTGAGAATCCTACCCCTCAAGTGCTGAGGTGAAAGCACTTCCCCTACAGTAGCGACTAGTCATCAATCTGTAAAGCGGGGATGAAAGGCGGAAAACTGGGAGCCTAAACCTGGTAGACCGTCGAGCAAGGTACACATGAGTAAGGCTAGGGCTTGAAGACACGAATGAAACATCGTAACCCATGAAGTAGCGAAATAAGGCTTTCTGCGCTACCACCAAAAGGTGAAGGATTAAGGGGCTGGCGAATTAGCCATCGACCAGCAAGCACTCCCAAAGAAACCCGGTGTAAAGTGTCACTCTAAATGTACGTAGTATTGTTATCAGAAACGTATAAACCCGCTGATTTGCTCTCAGGAGGTCGAATACCTGAGAAGGTGCTAACCGGATGCAGCAGCGGGAGAGATTGAGAAAGAAGCGAACGCCCTACTGTAATGGTAAGGATATGCTGACGTTCTCACGATGATTTGAAAGGTACAGTCTTTACGGGAAGTATAAATGTCTAAAACACTGAGTAATCAGATGGTGGAATGGAACAAAGTCAACTGGCGCAAGCTAGAACGGATTGTGTTCAAGCTTCAAAAAAGAATATACCAAGCATCTCTACGTGGAGACTCTAAAGCGGTTCGTAAGCTCCAAAAGACGCTGATGACTTCATGGTCTGCCAAAATGCTAGCCGTCCGCAAAGTGACCCAAGATAATAAAGGGAAATCAACTGCCGGAGTAGATGGAGTAAAATCCTTAAACCCCAAGCAAAGGATTGAACTTGTTACAACGATGAACCTTAACCAAAAAGTTAAGCCAACCCGACGGGTATGGATACCTAAACCAGGGAAAGCCGAAAAGCGCCCGTTAGGAATCCCCACAATGCACGATAGAGCTACTCAGGCGCTTGTCAAACTAGCATTAGAGCCAGAATGGGAAGCCAAATTTGAGGAAAACAGCTATGGATTCAGACCAGGAAGAAGCACCCAAGACGCCATGCAAATGATATTCAACTGCATTAACCAAGTACATAAATACGTGCTCGATGCGGACATATCAAAATGCTTTGACAAAATCAATCACGAGAAACTACTGAATAAAATCAACACATTCCCTAAATTACGACGCACATTAAAAGCGTGGTTAAAATCGGGGGTACTTGATAACGGATACTACAGTGAAACCTTTGCGGGTACTCCCCAAGGCGGAGTAATATCGCCACTACTAGCCAACATTGCTCTGCATGGTTTGGAAGGTATAGTGGATGAATTTATACGCGGGATTAAGTACCGTAAGTTAAACTCTATGCAATGCGTAAGGTACGCAGATGATTTTGTAATACTTACTAACAATAAGGCAAACCTGGAAATCGTACAGCAGAAAGTAAGTGATTGGTTAGCTGAGATGGGTCTAGAATTAAACACCAGCAAAACAAGGATTACCCACACCGATGACGGTTTTGATTTTCTTGGATTCAACTTTAAACACTATAATGTGGGCAAATATAAATCCGGAAAAAATGGTAATGGAAAATTGCTGGGGTTTAAAACATTCATCAAGCCTAGCAGAGAGTCAATTCAAGAACATTACAAGCATCTCGCTAATCAAGTAGACCGACATAAAGCCTCACCACAAGCGGTACTAATAAATGTACTCAACCCCATCATAAAAGGTTGGGTAAATTATTACTCTACGGCGGTGAGCGCTGAAGTGTTCAAAGATTTAGATGACTTACTGTTCAAGAAACTTTCTAGATGGGCAAAACGTCGCCACCCCAAAAAATCCTGGAACTGGGTACAGAATAAATACTGGCACACAGTCGGTGGAAATAACTGGGTATTTTCAGATAAAGTCGATGAAAAAACTGTATCCTTATATGACCACCAGAACAAGAAAATTGTTCGACATGTGAAAGTAAAAGGTACAGCTACACCATTTGACGGAAATCTGAAATATTGGAGCATACGAAAAGGGTCAAATCCCCTAGTACCAACAAGAGTAGCTACACTACTCAAGGCACAAAAGGGGAAATGCAAGCACTGTGGCTTATACTTTAGAGAAGATGATATAACTGAAGTTGATCATATCATTCCCCGGTCAAAGAAGGGAAAAGATACGTACACCAATTTACAGTTATTACACAGACATTGCCACGATACCAAAACCGCCAATGATTTACTCACTGATTGGGACTTCATAGAATGGCAGTGAGATGTACCCATGACAAGGGTCAAACCATTGAGGAGCCGTGTGATGTGAAAGTATCAAGCACGGTTTTGAAGACCAACGGGTCTGGTGACAGGCTCGTTGAGTTTAATT
>NZ_QMEB01000386.1 GCF_012912135.1 Brasilonema bromeliae SPC951
ACCCCTTACCCCTCCCCGCAAGCGAGGAGGGGAAAAAATACCTCCCTCTCTCTGCAAGCAAGCAGGGTAAAAAATACCTCCCCCTCTCTGCTTGCGGAGAGGGGGTTGGGGGGTGAGGTTTTTTCATCTGTGGTGGTGTATTTTGATTGCAAAGAGGTCATCTGGGTAGGTCAGTTAAAACAAGCTGGCTTATTGATTATCTTATGTGCGCTCTTGTTGTTTTCACAACCCCTACCCGTGTGGGGAGCACCTGCACAAATAGAACGTACTCCTTTAACTCCAGAATTATTGCAAGAACGACTGCATACACCCATTCTTCGTGAAGGCAATGTTGTCGTAGATTTACGGGAGATGGTGATATATTTACGACCAGAAAATGCAATTTTTCGGGATATGTTCTATCAAATTTTACGAAAGGAATTGCAAAAAGCAGGTTCAAAACCTTTGGGTTTAGATTTAAGTCGTTCTCTGATTCAGGGAGATTTTTTTGGTAGTGATTTGGGTTTGAGAACGCCTTTGTATGCAAAGCGCGATCGCCCCCATTTTCACCTCAACTGAACAAGAACAACTGGAACGTCTCCGCGAAGTTTGCTTGCAGTCACTCGCCTTAGCTTTACCTAGTTCCAAAGACTGTAAATCGCTTTTAGCAAAATCAACTGCATCGACCGAAATCAGTGTTTTCCGTGGTTCGCTGACACTGCTAGAGAGCCAGTCCAGTAAAAGTAGTTGACAAAAAAACACAAATATAAATGTGCAAAAGCTAATAATTAACGAGAATGTAATTGAGGGTAAGGAGCAACGTGAAAAAGTTGGATTGTGTCCTTGAAAAGCGATCGCTAAAAGTCTTCAGTAGCTTTGCCACATTTAGTACATAAAAATAGTTGTAAAGGTAGCATAAATTACGGATTGACAATCAAAAAAAGATGAGATTTTTGAGCAATGGTTAGAAGAGAAAATTCAAAATATTAATGTCAAGCTTCAGGTGAAATTTTAGTGATAAATCATGAACTTACGCTGGGAAGAGTTGCCTTTTTGCTTGCTAACTCCTGAGCAGCAAATCCAGTTGAGAAATCAAGCAGAAATTGGTCGTTATCAAACTGGAAATATAATTTGGTCTACAGATGAACCTGGAAGCCAATTTTTAATTATTTCGGGAAATGTACGTCTTAGAGAAGAGGGAAACCCTAAGTCATCAACTTTAAAAGCAGGAGATTGGTTTGGGGATTTATTAGAACTTTCTGGAAATTTTAAAGCTGTGGCATCTAGCAAAGATGTGGAGGTGGTACGCTGGAATGCAGCACTGTGGCAGCAAGCTTCTTCTTTAGAATTAAATAGCTTTTGGCAGCAAGAGCGATCGCGCTATCAACCTCAAGATCCTAATTCACCCCAACCAGTATCGGGCTATCCATTTATCTTGAGTCCCAACACTGCGGCTGCTTGCTTAACAATGGCAGCTCAATATCTACAAAATCCCATCCAGTTGGAGTTTGTACAGCGTCAACTCCGGGGACAGCACCCTAATGATGTGATGGAAGCTGCTGAAAAGTTGGGGTTGCAACTGCGACAGCTACAAGTGACTTGGAATGATTTGCGCTCATTATCTTTCCCTGCTTTGCTGCTTTGGCAACCCCCCCTTCATCCCCCCCTTAGCAAGGGCAGGGCTGTTTCATTCGCTCAGCTAAGGATTTTGTCAAGAGTATCAGCCAGAAATTTTAGGGAGTCGGCAATCGAAAAATTACTACTTCAACGAGTAAATTTAAGTGCGATACGCTCTGCGTCAAGCCAGAGGCTTATCGCCAGACTGATGAGCAAATAAAATTTTTGAACTACCTGATTTTTTTGGTTGATACGCTTGTAAATTCGGGTCTTTTAGGGAATGAAACAGCCCTGCCTTAGCAAGGGGGGGAAAGAGCAAGAGTGGATTGTTGTGTATGGCATGAAGGGTAATCGCTTAATTATTGCCAATCCTACCAACCTCAGTCAAACTTGCGAAAGCGTTCCCCAAAAGATGCTTGAGGAAAGTTGGGATGGACAACTTTGGCAAGTCGAACCAATCCAAAAGCAGGAGAAATTCAACCTCAGTTGGTTTGTCCCTGCGATTTGGCGCTACCGCAAGTTGCTAGCAGAAGTCCTGTTACTTTCTTTTGCGCTGCAATTGTTGGGGTTAGCAACGCCGATTATCACTCAGTTTATCATCGATAGAGCATTGGTGTACGGAAACCGTGGCACTTTGGATGTGATGGCGATCGCCCTCCTGATTGTTGCTCTTTTTGAGGCAACTTTGGGCATCTTACGCCTATTCATCTTTACTCACACTGCCAACCGCCTCGACTTGAGTTTATAGTGGGTGAGATGAAAACCCTGTGGCTTTAGCCCAGGGACGCCACATGCC
>NZ_QMEB01000040.1 GCF_012912135.1 Brasilonema bromeliae SPC951
CAGCTTAAGCTTTGTGAGTTTTCTTACAAAGACCCCTACTTTTCAAACATCCTCTTAGGTATTCCCCAATCTTAGGAACGTGATGGTGTAGAGCGCCATCACGTTTAGCGCCCTAATAGAGGATTAATACAGTTGATTTTTTTATATGTAATTTTGACATCTTTTTATCTAAATTGCTATGTATTGAAGTAAGGCGACAAAGACTGAAAACTTTATATAGTAAGAGTTACAAGACGGAAAAATAACACATGAGACAGAATTATCGAGTTATAAGTAAGATTTTTCTACCATCTCAAGGGCTATAGGATAGTTAACTAGAGCCATATGGAAAGCAAATCCTAAATTGCTCCTAGTGTTTTGCTGAGTAAACTTGGCAGGGTAAAGGAGAAAGATGTCTTATCCTTTACCCTTTCCCCAACCCATACCCAAGTTTTGGTTTGGCAGACTACTAACCTATGGCGTCAAGAACATCCAATGATGAAGGAAAAACAAATCATGATTGACTTCAGCCTCACTCTTGAACAGCGGATGTTGCAGTCGAAAGCGCTTGACTTTGCCCAAACAGAGATGAAACCTATTGTTCAAATCATTGAGGAATCCGATAATCCAAAAATTGAACCTTGGGATTTCTGTCAAAGTGTGTTCCACAAAGGAACTGAACTAGGATTTACGTCATTATTAATCCCAAAAGAGTACGGTGGTTTGGGTGGAAAGTGCGTAGATCTCGTTTTGGTTCTGGAAGAACTAGGTGCAGTTGATGTCAGTATTGCGTCTAGTTACTTCAATCTGACTGCTGCAATGTCGCTTTTCGTGACTAGGGCTGGAACAAGTGAACAGCAAAAGCGAATATTGTCGCATGTTCGTTCCGGGGAACCTCACTTGTATAGTGCTGCAGAGAGTGAGCCAAACGTCGCCACCTCAGATTTGTTCTGTCCAATACCAGATCCTAACATCGGACTTAAGACTTTTGCACAACGCGATGGTGATGGATACATCCTGAACGGGAAAAAGTCATCGTTAGTCACAAATGCTGGTATCGCGGATGCATATTTCATCATTGCACGCACTGCTCTCGATAAGCCTTTGGGCGAGAGTATGTCTATATTCTATGTTCCAGCAAATACCCCTGGTCTGAAATTTGGTAAGAGAACCGAGATGATTGGCTGGAAACCTTCTCATCATGCAGAAATTCATCTTGATAACGTACGAGTACCTGCAGAAAATCTTCTTGGGAAAGAGGGGGAGGCGGCAAAACTTCTCATGTTGCTTCCTGAGGTGGCTATTGGACTTGCGGCTTCCTACGTCGGTTTGGCTCGCGCTGCATATGAGTATGCGCTAAATTATGCTAAAAAGCGAGTCAGCTGGGGGCGTCCAATTATCCAGCATCAGTCAGTCGCTTTGAAACTTGCTGATATGATGATAAACACGCAGGCTGCGCGATTAACGGTATGGGAGGCAGCAAATACTGCAGACACTAACCCCCAACTCGCTGCAATGGTGAAGGCACCAGCAGCTAAGACTTTTGCTGTGGATGTGGCAATTAAAAACGCGCAAACAGCAGTTGAGATTCTTGGTGGCTATGGAGTGACTAAGCAGGCTCAAACAGGTAAGTTTCTTGCCGACGCCTCTATTGGATATTCATGTGACTTCACAAGGGAAGTTTTGCGTCTTGGACTTGTTAACTGTTTGTAGCTTGGTACACACCGGTAGCAGTTATAACTCTGGCGGCGGTTGCGACAGTGGAGGCTTTAATGGCGGTGGCGGCGTTTGTGATGGTAGCGGCTTTTGAGATGAGCCTTTCAAATTCCGAGAACGCACACGCACACTTCCCGCTTGACAATCTCGCAACCAAGCAGTAATCCCTTGGGCAATAACACCATTACTACTATCTCGTGGTGGTGTCGGTGGCTGATTCTTGGGAGACAAACCAATTTGGGAAAACATCATCACGAAACGCCAATCACTTTTTGTTTTTGTGAGAAACAGCCAGTGGAATTGCTGCAATTGAAATGCTTTGCCAGCAGTATACTGTCGCTCTAAAGTCGTAAAAAAGACTTGCTCTACTCCAACTGAAGCAGTTTTGACTGAATCTGCCGTGTATCCACTAGGGTTAAGAGGTAGCGGTGTAAACTCAGGTCTTCCCGCCACTACCATATAACTGTAAACGTCAGTTGCCCTTCTTAAGCGACGGGCGCGTTGACTTGCTCTGTTAGCATAATTTGGTAAATCTTGCAATAGTTGAGTCGTTAGTGCTTCTAGATTTTGGTTTGAGCAAAAAAACCTCTCCCCACCAACGACTCTCCTCTCGGCTTTTGGAGAGGCGCTAGGGTGATGGTTCTGTGCTTTTGCGGCGTCATTTAGAGAATTTGAGAATAACAGCCAGAAGCTACAACAAAGAAGCCACAAGCTTTTTTTCTTTTTTACGACTCCTGACTTCATGTCACCGCCACTAATTCCTCACAAATCCTCTTCCAGGCTAACTCTGGATCAGCAGCTGCGGTGATCGGACGCCCAATGACGAGGTAATTTGCTCCTGCAGCAAAAGCTTGTGCAGGAGTGAGCGATCGCGCCTGATCTCCTTTTTGGGCCCAAGTTGGACGTACCCCCGGACAAACCAGCAAAAAATCATCTCCACAACTTTGTCGCAGTTGCGCTACCTCAACAGGAGAGCAAACAGCCCCATCTAAACCCATCTCTTGAGCCATTAGAGCCATTTCCAAAGCATATTCTGGTAATTCTAGAGGTATTTTCAACTCAAACGCCAACTGTCTGGAAGAAAGACTCGTCAACAGCGTAATCGCAATTAACTTTGGCGGTTTCACACCTGCATCTGCTGCTCCTGCTTGTACCGCTTCAGTTGCTGCCCTCAGTGCTTCATTACCAGATGTCGCATGAATTGTCAATAAATCAACGCCATAACGAGCAGCCGCACGACAAGCGCCAGCAACAGTGTTGGGGATATCGTGAAACTTCAAATCTAAGAAAATACGTTTCTGCCGAGATTTTAGCACCTCCAGAATTTTTGGTCCTGTGCTTGTAAATAACTCCAAGCCCACCTTGAAGAAAGTGACTGACGTAAGGCGTTCGACAAGGGCGATCGCCGCTTGTTCATCCGCTACATCCAGAGGTACGATTATTTGCTCTTGGGCGTTCATCAGCTTTTCTCCTCTACGGTATCAGTCGGACAAACTTGTTCTTTCCCAGCTGCAAAACACGTCCTTGCAATTGGGCTGAATCAGTGAAAGTCGTTTCAATATCAGTGATGCGATCGCCATCTAAGCGCACCCCACCTTCTTGAATTTTCCGTTTACCTTCCCCGCTACTTTTGCACAAGCCACTCACATTCAGAATGTATGCCAGCTTTGCAGGAAAGTGGACATCAGCTAGGGAAAACTCTGGTACGTCACCCGCCTCAATATCCTTGATAGCTTGTTCGCCATGATATTGCTTGACGATTTCTTGTGCGAGTAGTTTTTGGCGATCGCGTGGATTTTCCGGTAGCTTATCCAATGGAAAATCCGTAAGTAGTGTAAAATAATCATTCAGGAGATGGTCGGGAACTTGTTGCAGCTTTTGATACTTCTGAGTTTGGTGTTCTAACAAACCAACATAATTACCTAAAGACTTGGACATTTTTTGTACACCATCCAAGCCAATCAAAATTGGCAGCAGGACTCCGTACTGTGGTTTTTGTCCAAAATGGCGCTGTAAATCTCGCCCGACAGCAAGATTAAATTTTTGGTCTGTCCCTCCTAACTCCACATCTGCCTTAATAGCGACAGAATCATAGCCCTGCATCAGCGGGTACAGGAACTCATGAAGGAAAATAGGATTCTCTTTCTTATAGCGCTCAGCAAAACCCTCCTTAGCGAGCATCTGCCCAACTGTCATTGTCGAGAGTAACTCCAAAATTTCGCCCAGGTTCAACTTCGAGAGCCATTCTGAGTTGTAACGTATCTCCAACCTTCCTGGTGTATCAAAGTCTAAAATAGGTCGCACCTGCTCAAGGTAAGTCTGGGCGTTTCGCGCCACATCTTCTTCCGTAAGTTGGCGACGTACCTCAGATTTTCCAGTCGGATCACCAATGCGAGCAGTAAAATCGCCAATAATCAGTACTGCCGTATGACCAGCATCTTGAAACGCTCGTAGCTTTCGTACTGGTATACTGTGACCGAGATGAATATCGCTACCCGTTGGATCAATACCCAATTTCACCCTTAGAGGTCGCTCAGTTGTTGCTAAACGCTTTTCTAAACTTTCAACGTGAGTATCAGAATCAGTCGGTTGTGGGAAAATTTCAACAATACCACGACGCAGCCAAGAAAAATCCTGCGTCATACTACTAGGAGATTGACTGTTAACTATGCTTTGCACTATCAAAGTAGGATTGGTTATGGTCACTGACAATTTGTATGACTTTCGTTTGCCAAACTAATATCATTGCAAAAAATTAACCGCCTTGCTTGATCCAAGACATTACACTATATATTTACTAGTGAGGAAGTAAAACCACCGTGTCGTCAAGGACTTTTGAAGATAAGCAGCCACAACCTCGAGCGTCTGGCTCAGGTTTTGAGTTTCTTAAAGGAGTCGGCCAGGTAGCTGGCGGTACTCTACTTTCCGCCACGATGCTGACAAGTTCTATTGTAGCGGGAGGACTCGTTGGCTTAGCGGTGAGTTTCCGCAACTTGCCAGATGTGAGACAGTTACGCAGCTTTTTGCCATCAGAAACGACTTATATCTATGACATCAAAGGTAAACTGTTAACGAGTATTCACGGAGAAGCCAACCGTGAAGTGATGCCATTAGATAGGATTTCTCCAGATCTCAAACGAGCAGTATTAGCGAGTGAAGACAGCGACTTCTACTATCACCACGGAATTAATCCCAAAGGCGTTGGACGTGCAGTAGTCACCAACTGGTCAGCAGGCGGCGTGCGAGAGGGCGGTTCAACCATCTCCATGCAGTTGGTGAAAAACTTATTCTTGTCTCACAAGCGTGCTTTTACCCGTAAAATAGCCGAGGCAGTACTGGCAATTCGCTTGGAGCAAATTCTTACCAAAGACCAAATTTTAGAAATGTACCTCAACCAAGTTTATTGGGGTCATAACAACTATGGTGTACAAACAGCAGCACGCAGTTACTTTAACAAATCGGCAGAATATTTAAACTTGGCTGAGTCGGCGATGATGGCTGGTTTAATCCAAGCGCCGGAAGACTATAGCCCCTTCATTCACATGAATAAGGCAAAAGAGCAGCAGAAAATAGTTTTAGGTCGAATGAAGGAATTGAATTGGATCACGCAGGAAGAGTACGATAACGCCCTGAAACAACCAATCAAACTCGGTAAAATTAGATCTTTCCAAGGAAGCGCCTTGCCTTACGTGACAAACGCTGTAGCCCACGAAATCGCCAAAAAGTTTGGTCGTGAGGCGCTGCTCAAGGGTGGAATGCGAATTCAAACCACAGTTGATACCAACTTCCAAAACATGGCGGAGGACACTGTCAAAAACTGGCATGATATTTTGAGGGGGCAAGGGTTATCTAGAAACCAAATTGCTCTGGTTGCCATTGATCCCCGTACACATTTTGTCAAAGCTCTAGTAGGTGGCGTAGATTCTAAAACCAGTGAGTTTAACCGTGCAACTCAAGCTTTACGGCAACCTGGCTCTGCTTTTAAGCCGTTTGTTTATTACACTGCCTTTGCAACTGGTAAGTACGGTCCAGATACTACGGTCTACGATACTCCTGTGGGTTATCGAGATGGTGACGGATGGTACTATCCACGCAACTACGATGGTGGGTATGGCGGAGCTATGTCAATCCGCACTGCGTTGATGCAATCTCGTAATGTTCCCGTCATAAAGGTTGGTAAAGCTGTGGGAATGAATAAGGTTGTCGAAACTTGCCGCACCTTGGGCATTCTGAGTCCGATGGAACCTGTAACTTCTCTGCCATTGGGTGCTATTGGTGTTACGCCGTTGGAAATGGCAGGCGCTTATGCTACCTTTGCCAACTATGGCTGGCAATCTCCAACGACAATTATTGCCCGTGTGACGGATAGTAGTGGCAACGTCTTACTTGACAACACCCCTAAACCTGTACAAGTTCTCGATCCGTGGGCATCAGCAGCAATTGTTGATACAATGCGCTCTGTTATTAATGGAGGTACTGGTAAAAATGCTGCAATAGATCGCCCAGCAGCAGGTAAGACAGGAACAACGTCCTCTGAGAAGGATATTTGGTTTGTCGGAACCGTACCTCAGTTAACAACTGCTGTTTGGGTCGGTCGGGACGACAACAGAACTTTGGCGAGTGGTGCGACGGGTGGGACTATGGTTGCTCCAATTTGGCGCAATTTTATGATGAAGGCGCTTAAGGATGTACCTGTTGAGAAATTCAAGTCACCTTACCAGTTTCCTCGACCCAAATCAAATTAAAGTTAAGAAAGTTAAGAAAGTTAAAACTGAAGAGTTTGGTGTCAAATCCAAACTCCTCATTTTTGCTCTCATGATTGTTGTTCCAGTTCGTTTTTCATCCGCTGTAGGGTGAGGTCCATTTGGTCAAACATTTGTTGCGGAGTTACACCAAACTGACTTAACTGTGTCTTAAGCTGCTCTATGGTCATTTGTGCCATGAAATCTTCTGATAGCTCAAAACGCTTCATAAAGACCCGATAGCGATCCATCATGGCTTCCATCTGCTCAATAAACAGCTTTTTGCCCTCGCGATCAAATTTGCCATAGTTACCGCCAAGCTTGATAAGTGCTTGATAATCTTCAAACAGTTGCTTGGCTTCTTGCTGAATTATGTCAGAATCAAAAAATCCCATTTTGGTTACACCCCACTGAGTGATCAGACTCAGTAGCTATCTTAATTGATGCCTCTTGTTTATTCTAGTTTAGGGACATAATCTAGAAAATAAACCTCGGTTTGAGTACGGTTTTTTACCGCAATTTCAACACTTGACTCACGCGACGCTTGAATTGAGAATTTGAAGTTCAAAATTCAAAAAACAGCGAGACACACAGTGCGACTTCCTTGGTATGCTTTTTGTTTCCCCAACTTCAGGTATTTGCTGTTATAGCATTTCACGCTTGGGTCTGATACAAATGCAGAGCACACGGACCACCCGAGCAGGCTTTGGGGTAGTTCATAAGATAGGATTCAGTTACGATAACAGCAATGCTGAATTTATTATGGTGCTTTCATTATGTTTAATCAACGAAAAAGCCGGAGCATTGCCGCAATTTTAGCTTTGTCTGGTACAGTGACAATTTCTGGATTACATAAGTTTTATTTAGGACAGCCACTATGGGGTGTGCTTTATCTGTTGCTTTCTTGGACACCCATTCCTAAGGTAGCGAGTGCTATTGAAGGAGTTTGGTTTTTAGCGCAAGACGAAGAAGCTTTTGATCGTCATTTTAATTTAGGTAAATCAGCCATCAAAAACTCACAGTTCGCCAGCAATCAAGTCAGTACGGTTGCTCAAGGCTTGCGAGAGTTAGAAAGTTTACGTCAAGATGGATTGATTTCTGAGTATGAATTTGAGCAAAAGCGCCGCCAGTTGCTAGATCATATTTCCTAAACCAAGCAACACTATGAAAAATTGGCTACCTTTAAACTCTAAGTTACAAAAACTACGCTATAAGTTACTGAACGACCCATATTATCGACTACAATCAGCAGAAGAAATTGCGATCGCCGCGCAACTGGGTATCCACATTGATGCCAATCAAGCAACTGTTGATGATTGGTTACGGCTACCAGGGTTATCGATTCACCAAGCGCGATCGCTTGTACAACTTTCTCGCGCTGGTGTCAAATTTTACTGTATTGAAGATATTGCCGCAGCCTTAAGTTTACCAGTACAAAGGCTAGAGCCACTCAAGCCAATTCTGAATTTCAGTTATTACGATGATGAATCTTTAGTTCTTGATAGCCATAAAATCAACCCTAACACGGCAACAGTTGAGACTCTAGCAAAAGTGCCGTTTATTGATTTATCCCTGGCGCAAGCAGTGGTTGAAAATCGCAGTTCCGCGGGGACTTACCTGAACTTAGCTGATTTTCAGCGGAGGTTAAATATTTCGGGTGAAACTATTTCCCAGCTTATGTACTACCTACAATTTTAATCTGAAAGTGCATGTGAGGCAGCGCGCGCTGCAGTCCAAGTTTTTCGGTGCGGCCAGTCGCCTAGCCGCGCTATGGCAACAGCCATAGGGCTACGTCTGTAGAATTAGATTACCCCAATCCTATCAAAAGGCCAAAAGCGGAACACTGCCCGACCAATAATATTTTCTTTGGGTAAAAACCCCCAGTAGCGGGAATCGTTACTATCGTTGCGGTTATCTCCCATAACAAAGAATTCGCCAGGAGGAACTTGCCGCTCTTGCATGGGTAAAATTGGTGGCTCAGCTATATAATCTTCTTGTATTGGTTGCCCATCAATGTAAACTTTTCCACCAGCAACACTGATTTTCTTTCCAGGAGTCCCAATAATACGCTTAATGAAAGCTTGGTCTTTGGGATATCCTCGATGTTGTAGTTCTTCTGGTGGCTGAAAAACAACGATATCGCCAAACTGTGGAGGATGAAACAAAGAGGAAATTTTTTCCACAACCAGGCGATCGCCTTTATGCAAGGTTGGTAACATCGAGTCTGAGGGAATGTAGCGGGGTTCAGCAACAAAAGTCCTAATCAAGAGTGCTAAGCATAAGGCGATCGCAATCAAGATAAGATTTTCCCGTAAAGTTCGCCAACCTCGCGACGATGCAGGGGATTCTTTCGCTTCACTTTTCTGATGAGTCATAGAAAGCTGATTAATAAGTTAGACGAATTCTAGATTATTTTGATCCTAAAAGGACATTTGTTATGGCTTAGGAAGAAACTTCCAGATTGTAATGCTGACAGAGGGTTTTGAGTTTTTCTTTGACGAGCGATCGCACCGAATCAGGCGACACCACTACACAATCTTCCCCATACCGCAGTACTTCTCGAATTAACCAGAAGGGATTCGACACGCGCCGCACGATTTGGCGCACATCTTCAATGACTTCATTATCAATGTCGTCTGGTTTTGATTCATAGGCTTTTACCATTCCACGATATAAGTGTAAGTGTACTTTCAAGGAATCTAAGCCCTCATGCCGCCATTGTCCGTTTATTGGCACAACACCTTTGATTCTATCTAGACGCAAACAGCGATTATGTATGAGTTCTGGGAAGCCCGGATTTTTGATATCGTCAGTCTCATCGCACCAGATGTTTAAGTAAAATCGCTTCTCTTCAAAGGAGATTTCAGCAAAACGTACTGTAAATGATAAGTCCTCTCCTTGAGGATTTCCGTAGAGTAGGTGAAACGGTTGTTGGTTTCCTCGGAGTTGATCGACAAGAATGCGCCATGCTTCACTGGGTTGGCTGACTTGTTGTAGCAGTGATTGACGCATAGGAGGTTCAAGTTTTCCTCGCTCTAAGACAAGACTAGAGATGATTTGAGCTTGTTCAACGCAACCAGAATCCTTTAGCAAGCCGATGGCTTGTTGAAGTGCTGCTACTTGTGTTGGGTTAAGTGCAAAGGGTTCGCCTACTTCAAATTCTTGTTGGGCGATCGCCACCAACAACCCTGAAACACTGGGAGATTTTCCCCAGAATATACCCAGGCGACGAGCGATTTCTTCTAGATGCTCTTTGGTTCCTGATGGAATTGACAGTGTAATTGTCTCTTTGTTCCGCTTCATTGACAATTTGTATTTATAAAATTGACATTCACTGGTTTATAAGGTTATTGTAGCTGTATTGAAGGTGCAACAAAAAGGATATGCCTGCAAACTACACAGTAACTCTCAAGCCTGTTTACTCTCGGACAGTGCCAACACCAGAAAGCGTGAAACTACCTGATGGCTTGTCGCTTTCTTGGCATCAAGTCGAAACCTTAAAAGCGTTGCAAGATCCAAATATTGATGTTGTCTTCAATACGGCAATGACAGGAGATGGTAAGAGTTTGGCTGCTTTTCTCTCTGCAATGACAAATCGTACGTATACTTTAGCAATGTACCCTACAAATGAACTGGCGAGAGATCAGGAAAAACAGGTGCAAGGGTACAAAGAGAAATTTCAGCCAAAGTACGAGCCGCAAATTCATCGCCTAACTGCGGCGATTTTGGAGAAATACGTAGCTACGGGTAAATTACCTTCCAAACTAGAAGGTATGGAGAATTTTTCGACTTTATATGAAATTTTGCTGACAAACCCCGACCTTTTTCACTACATTCATAACTTCTACTATCTGAGAGGGAAGATAGACAACCTTGATAGATTATTTCGCCGCATAGATGAAAAATATAAGCTATTTATTTACGACGAATTTCATATTTTTTCATCTCCACAGGTTGCAAGTGTTATTAATACGATACTTCTGATGAAACATACTGCTAATCATCAAAAAAAATTTTTATTTCTCTCCGCTACTCCTAATAAATTATTAGAAGATTGTCTCAGGAATGCTGGAATAGAGCCAAAAATAATTAACCCAGCTGCTGTTGGTGCTTATAAATTTGAGTCAGAAGCTAATAACGAAGACTGGAGACAGATTAGTCAACCTATTCAATTGAGTTTTCCTCAAGGACTAGAAGCGAATTTACGTTCTAGTTACGCTTGGTTAGAAGAAAACGCAGAAAAAGTCATTTTAAAGTTTTTTCAAGAGTATCCAAACAGCAAAGGAGCAATCATTCTTAACTCGATTGCAGCAGTGAAAAAGCTATTACCTAAATTCAAAGATATTTTTGAACCGCGATGGCAAGTACGAGAGAACACAGGTTTAACGGGAGAGACGGAAAAATCTAAGTCAGTTGCAGAAGCAGATTTACTTCTTGGTACATCTACTATTGATGTTGGTGTAGACTTTAAAATTAATTTCTTAGTTTTTGAAGCAGCTGATGCCGGAAATTTTATTCAACGCTTTGGCAGACTAGGTAGACATCCAGATTTTGAAACCTATCAAGCTTATGCACTCATAGCTAGCTTTTTGGTTGGAAGGTTATTTGAGGATAAATCCCATCCTTTAGAAGATGGAGAAACTTATGACAGGATAACTTTTACAAACGCCATTCGTGACTCTTGGGTATTTAAAAACCAATTTGAACAGTATCCAAAACGTTGGGGTGGTATTCAATCAGCTTATATTTACTGCAAACTGCAAAGCAACCCCCACATGAAAGAGAAATATCCAGGGTTGGCTCAAAAGTTTGGTACCGATATTCAAAAAGCTTTAGGAATTAGTATCAAGCAAATGAATGCACAGTTTTATCGCTGTCAGAGTGAAGGAAAAACGAAAATCATTGATGAAGCGAGAAGTTTTCGTGGAAGTAGCCAATTAGATTGTGCAATTTATGATTTAACGAACCCTGATGAACCAGAACCAGAACGGTTCAAAATGTATAATCTTCCTGGCATTCTCAACAACTTTCTTTTCGAGTTGTGGGATGAGACAAGCTTTCGGAAAAAAGCTGAGGATGCTGGAGTCATAACCAAACAATTTGAAAAAGCTTTGTGTTATTTGAAATTAAGAGATTACCGAGAAGTGCGGGAAGATTGGCACTTCTATTACCCAGGAAATATTAGAGAACTGGCGAAAACAACAAAGGTGCAGGTTCTCAAGGATTTAGAGATTTGCCAACCCCACGGCTATGGTATCCAGCAAATCAGTGATGTTGTGGAAAGGCGGAAATTTGTGTGCTTTATTTCTGATCGCGATACGCCTTTAGGCGTCTGCCCTTCGGGCAATCGCAACTATTTACGCGCGACTCTCGGACTACCTATGCACTTTCAAGCTTACCCTCTTACCGACGAGCCAGAGGACAGAAGTCCCCGCTACACCATTACTTTTGGACAGGATGCATTGTTGCTGGAAACTTTAATTTGGCATTGGAAGCCAAAGGAGGATGAAGGATGGATATGTTGAAAAACTTGTGGAGAAAGGGCTTTTGCCCGAAATCAGAAGGCTACAGTGTTTCAATCCCTAATGGGTGTCTTTTGAGTATTTATACTCGTGCAGTACTGCACTGCGTTCCTTTCTCCTTATATATATAGTACACGTTATTGTCCTCGGCAATATTCCTGTGGCTACAACAACTTTTTAATCATTAGGGCTACAGTAACTGTTGATTTTTTGATGAGTGAATGGCAAGATAGTATAAACATACACCTCAGGTAGGATTATTATGCACATTCATCTCAACGATGACGATATCTCTCGGATGCCAGAACAGTTACGCAGCTTGTTTTTAGATTGGCTTCCCGAATGCCTGAAGACCAAAAATTCGCGATATGAACTAGTAGCATTTCGTCAGAAGAGCCAACCTCAGGTATCTCTTAAGCAGTTAGATATCTTTGAAAGTCAGACTATGGAGGAGAAGGCGGAGCACTCACACGTAAGACTGACTCAGCTATTTGACGCAGGTATTACCAAGGCTGGGATGCCTGTGCGAGTCAAGCTAAAGCGGGAAGAGGCAAAAAAACGAAGTCGCGACTATATAAATAATCTGGAAATTTCTGTGAAAGGAACTATTGTCTACAACGGCGAAGAATTTGAGAAGCCAAGTCCATTAGCTGCAAAAGTAAACGGAGGTGCAGCTAATGGCTGGGAGTATATCGAAGTTAAGAAAGACAACCAGTGGATTTGTTTAGATACATTACGCAAAATCTGGAGAAATAACAATGACTAGAGATAACCTGCTTTCCCGAATTTCTATCAACCCGAATATTTGTTCTGGTACACCTTGCATTCGTGGACACCGTATTTGGGTTTCCTTAATTCTTGATCTTTTAGCTGCTGGAGAAACTATAGAGACAATTATAGAAGAGTATCCAGGAATAGAAAAAGAAGACATTCTTGCATGCATTGCCTATGGTGCTGAAATGGTAAGGGATTATGTTGTCGAGATTCCTATAGGGACTCACAAGGAAGCAAAAAAGTGAATATCAAATTGGATGAAAATCTTGGTAACCTGCGAGTGGCTACATGGTTACGTTTAGCAGGACATGATGTTGCAACAGTCAGAGAACAAGGACTGACTTCAACACCTGATGAGGCATTAATTGATATTTGCTGTGCTGAAGGTAGGGTATTAGTCACTTCAGATAGAGGGTTTGGAAATCGCCTGAAATATAATCCCTCAAACTATACAGGAATTGTAGTAATTCGTTTATCTTCACGCTCTAACTTTAATGATTGGCGTGAAGCAATAGAGACATTAATCACTGGATTGGAAGCCGCAGATGTGACAGGAAAGTTGTGGATTATTAGAAACGGAAATATTCAAGAGTATCAACCAATTGAACCAGAGGATAAAGATTGATGACAGAATTTGATGATGATCTTCCCCAAGAAGTTCCAGATTTTGATGTTGGAGAAGATGAGGATGAAGAATCGCCTGTAAAACGAGAACTGCTGACAATTCGCTTATTTAAAGAAGCGGTGAAAAAAGCGAAAGGGAATGAGGGCGATCGCATCTTAGAAAGCTTTGCAGACAATATCTTACCTAACCTCATTCAACAACTAGCGGGAGCAACTGCTAAGGGTGGTAGGTTTTTTGAAACAACTGTGGAAATGATTAATGCTAAAAGAGCAGCAGAAGGTAAAAAACCAGTTCGTAGAGATAATGCAGGTGATCAATCTATAATTGCACACTTACTGAATGGTTTATTTCCAACCTATCGCATCTTAAAGAAACTACAAGAACACAAAGAAACAAACCCAGTTAAGCGGACTTGTGAAGAACTGCAAATTTGTATATTTATCGTTTCTTATCTGCTGCATGATTATGAAAAATTCCCTGACTATCAAGCTTGGTTAATTGCCAATGACGAGGAAGGGAAATTTCAAAATCGGGACTGGGAAGAAGACACACCGAACAAGAAAGATGCTCCCAATTTTGGACGTGGCTACATTACCAAGAAGATTTTAGATTTTGGTTTACATCATTTACTTGGTGAAGAATGGCAAGACTATATTGATGACATCATTGAGATTAGTAATAATTCCGGTATCAAACACGATGCAGATTTAGGTCTCGTCACCAGAGGATTAAAAACCTTAGATGACGACAGGCTAGACGGCAGAATTAGACAGGTTTTAATTGACCTAGTTTCACTTTCGGATTTATTTGCTTCAGTTATAAAACATCCAATAGATGTAGAAAATGGTCGCTTACCAACCTTAGTTGGCAGATTAAGTAACCATCAGTTAAAGCTTACCTATCACTCACTTTCGGAAAATCGTGGTGTTCTCACCAATATCCTCAACAATGCTTTAATTGAAGCACATTCTGAAGAGTTTTATACACCATTGCTCTATCTGTCTGATGGAGTAGTTTACTTAGCTCATGCTGATGCACCTGCAATTACAACTGACAACATTCCAGAGAGAGTTTTTGGAAAAATTAAAAGTCTTTGTGCAGAAAAACTTAAGGAAAGACAAACAGGCTTTAATCGTGACGGGAAGGGTTTGAAGTTTGCTGATTACTATTGGCTTTTCTTTGATGTCGTTGGCTTAATGGAAGTTAGTATTGATGCAGCTTCTAGGTTACTTCCTGACACAAAAAGCTCTTCTGCACTTAAGCGAGGTGAAAGCTTACAAACATATCAAGCACAAGGAGAACTACCAAGTAATCTCAATTTACAATTTGCCAATGAAATTCGTATTGACCGCTTGGCAGAATTTGGCGATATTATTTGTCGTGGTATTTGGGGTGGTTGGTGTGAAAAAGTCAATGAATGGCAAAAACAACAGCCAAAAGCTAAGAGAAAAAATCTTCCTGATTTAGACTTAACCCAAAAGCTTGCTGAATACTTGGGATTATCAGAGGAAATCCCAGCTATCAGACATATTCAAGCACTGAAAAAAACAGGTGGTGTTCCTTTAGATTGGTATTATTTAGCAGCAAAATACTTTCAACAACATCCAGGTAAAGATTTTACTCAAATTCTGGAAGTTATGAAAGGGATGGTGAATTACGCTGCTAGCTTTATTCAACCAATCTTAAAAGAATTTCCAGACATCCCGGATGGATGGAATGATTTAAAAACCTATGTCAGCAGAGTGATTTCACTACCAACAGGAGCAGTTTCAGCGCCAGAAACCGCACCCTTTTTAGTAGAATTACAACGCTACAATGCTGCCAAAATAATTGGGAGAGGACGGGAAAATGTTTGTGCTATGTCTAGTTCCTCTTACAGCGTGACTGAACAGATGGAATCAGCAACGTTATTTGCTCCTCAAGTCTACAGTAATCGTCAGATTTTGTTTAATGCTCAAGCTGCTAAACGGCAAATTTGCTCAATATCGTCGATTGAAATCATGTTGAGACAAATTTTGATGAATCAAACGAATGCTGTCGGTGCAGATTTTGAAAGTCGAAAATATCGCTATCTTTACCTTTACCCTACTTACTTCTTCACCCCGGAAACCAATAAATTTTTGCAGAAAGCTTACAACCAATTTTCACGGACTCGTTTTGATGCTCCCTTGCGAAAGCATTTCATCACAGAAAATCAAGTTGCTAAGTTCAGAATTCAAGACTACCAGCAAGTTGATTCCCTACTCATTAAAGACAATCTCCAACTAGACGATAGCGAAGCGCTGCTGCTTTCAGCAGATCGCACTTTCAAAATTAGCTTTCCAGAAAAGGAAACCCTAACTTTCTTCTTTATCGGTTTACCACCAGGAAGAGAACCCACAGATACAGAATCTTGGGTGACGCCAGCTTGGTTAGCATTCGCTTTACCACTGATTTTAGATGTCAAAGTCGTTGCATCAGAGTCGCCTGTTCCACCTTTTCTCAGTGGTGCTGATTTTGAACAAACAGTGTTCTTGGATGGCGAACATCAAGCAATTCGTTCTTTAATTCAGCAAGATAACTATCGCCTAGATAGCATCCTTCCCCGTGCGTCAGGAAAGCGTGAATTTTCACCATTAAATGCACTTACTGCTGCTTACTCTATCCACCTAGAAGTCAACCGCAAAAAAGATGGCGATCCAGATTGGGGTAAATTAGCAGACTTAGCGCGGGATTTAGCAACCAGTCCTCTCTATGTTTTTCACTATCTCAATAAATGGCTACGGAAACAAAAGAATCTTTCCTCTGTACCCATCGCCAAAGTTCGGCTGTATTTAGACTTGTACTACTACTTTGAACCGGAGGGTAAAAGTGTGAATCGACTGCGTGAACTCACTTCACTATATCGCCGTTTTTATCGTGCTAAAAGTTTCTACGCCAAAGCCAATGCGATTCTCAAACCAATTGATGAAGCTGCTGATGTGATTTTGAAAGTTGATAAGGCTTTAGCTGCTGACACTGAATCTTTAATAGATGTCGTCGCAGCACGTTTATCCAAATTAATGAATAACGTGCGGCGGAAAGCAGCAGAAGGAAAACCCACCCTGACTTTAGTTGATGGGAAGTGGAAACCTGCTTTAACTCCAGAAGAAGAACGTCAAGCAGTCTCTGACTTCGCCAAGTATTTTGTGGAGACGATTTTTGAGGGAAGTTTTAAAGGCGATCGCGCACGTTTAGCAGGTACACAACTTAACCTCATTCGAGATACCTGTGAATACCTATATCGTTTAGCAGACGACGAAGAACGTCGCAACTTATCTCAAGAACAACCAGAAGAAATACCTGATTTAGAAGCAGATGAAACAGCTTATGCTTGTTCAACACTCTAGATACGAGCAATCCTAAATCATTTGTAAAATTCTATATTCTCTCTTTTCTTGGCGCTCTTGGCGACGCCAGTCGCCTCAACGGGGGGAACCCCCGCACGGCGCTGGCTCGTCTTGGCGGTTGATAAATTTTACAACTCAAGTAGGACTGCTATATCAATATATTTTCACAAATAAGGAATTATTTATAAATGTCACCGAAAGTCTCAATCATTGTCAACTGCTTTAACCAAGGTTGCTACCTTGAACGCTCAGTCAAAAGTGTCTTGTCACAAACATTTCCTGATATTGAATGTTTGATTGTCGATGATGGCTCTACTGATAATACTCGTCAGGTAGCTGAGCAGTTGATGAATTTAGATGAGCGAGTCAAATACTACTATAAAGAAAATGGCGGTCTCCCTTCATCTCGCAATTTTGGCGTCGAAAAAGCACAGGGTGAATGGATTCAATGTCTCGATGCAGATGATTGGATTCATGAAGACAAAACTAGATTTCAACTCAGTTATTTAGAAAAAGTTAATCTCAATGACGACACAGTCTTTTACTGCGATTATGAACGGGTGTTTTTAGATGCGAACCAAAATATTGTCAACACTCAGGAAAATGTCATTGGCTCATTGACTAAAGATGAATTCATTCAACGTTTACTCATTCCCGACTTTCTTGCAGATACACCTCATCCTGCCCTTCAGCAAGCTATGCTGATGAAAAAAAGTATCTTGAGTAAGACAAAGTTTCCGGAATACCTCAAAGCACTGGGGGATAGATATTTTGCTGTCGCTATTTTAATGGCAGGTGCAAATTTCGTTTACACCCCGATGATTGGTACTTACTACACGAAGCATCAGTCAAATCGAACTAATAGTTGGAATTATATGAAAAACTACTATATTATATTTTATGAAAATATTCTCAAGAATTATCCAGAACTGAACAATTGTTGTCAAAGCGGTCTGGAGTTCTTCTTAGAGGAAGCAATTATGGAGAAAGAGGAAGACGATTTTGAAAGATTACTAAAAATAGTTCCTATGCCAGTTCGCTTACTCAACAAAAAAATTACGATAAAAAATAAAAAGCAACTCAAAGTTTTCCATACTATCAGAAAAATCCTCCCAAGTTTCCTACTCTACGAAAAGTATCGCGGTAACCGTACGAATAAAATAATATCCATGCTGTTTTCAAAAATAAAGTTATAAAAAAATCATCAAGAATAATTATGAAGTTTTCATTAATTGTAAGTGACTTAAGCGGTGGTGGGAGTGTTCGCGCCTTTTTGCTAGCACAAGTACTCAAAAAGCTTAACCATGAGGTAGAAATTATCGGTTTTCTTTTTGGGAAAGAACTTTATGCAATCCCTCCCAATGGGATCAAGATTGTTTCCATTCCTGGGAAAAACTATCCTGAGTTTTTCAGTTATAGTCGGCAAGTTTTAGAAAAAATAGATGGAGATATTATTTATGCAGTCAAACCAAAGGTTACGAGTTTTGGTCTATCTCTACTAAAAAAAATCAGCAGCCGTCGTCCTTTGCTTCTGGATATGGATGACTGGGAATTAAGCTGGTATGGAGGTATGAATTGGAAGTATCGTCCGAGTCTGAAGCAATTTGCCAGGGATATTTTAAAGAAAGATGGTGCGTTGAGATTTCCGGATCATCCACTTTATATACAATGGATGGAAAGCTTAGTACAAAAGGCGGATGCAGTAACAATAGATACTCAATTTCTCAAAGAACGTTTTGGCGGTATTTATCTGCCTAATGGTAAAGATACTGCTATGTTCGACCCTAGTATGTACGACTCAAAGGCTAGCCGAATTCGTTATGATCTTGATGACTATCGCATTTTAATGTTTCCAGGTGCACCACGACCACATAAAGGTGTTGAAGATGTCTTGATGGCGTTGGATCGGTTAAACCAGTCGGATTTAAGACTAGTGATTGTCGGTGGCAGTCCTTATGATGATTATGATGATAAACTCATTCAAAGATGGGGGCGTTGGATTATCAAGTTGCCCAAATGTCCTGTTGAAGTTATGCCTGAGGTTGTAGCAGCTGCTCATATTGTGGTTGTTCCTCAGCGAGATACAATCATCGCTCGTGCCCAATTCCCCTTAAAATTAACAGATGGAATGGCAATGGCTAAACCCGTGTTATCAACTAGAGTTGGAGATATTCCAGAAATTTTAGATGAAACTGGTTATTTGATTGACCCTGGTTCACCAGAACAAATTGCAGAGCAAATTGATTTTATATTTGAGAATTTAGAGTCAGCAAATGAGCGAGGTCTCAAGGCAAGAGAAAGATGTATAAAAAAATATAGCCTTGAGACTATGGCATCTACCTTAGAGTCCGTCATTGCTGGGTTATGAGTACTTATAATGTGTGATTTTCAAGGGGGAATTTATAAAATTTCACTAACGCTCAAAATCTGATTTTAAAATTATTTACTTTGATTGATTTGATGGCGTGATTCACTGTTCCCTGTTCCCTGTTCCCTGTTCCCTATTCCCTGTTCCCTGTTCCCTGTTCCCTGTTCCCTGTTCCCTGTTCCCTGTTCCCTGTGTTTCTTGAGAGACAAATCCCCAATGTCTACCAGCAAACTATTACTAAGATTTGCTAAACCGTATCCAGTTTTGACTCTCCTGACAATATTGTTAGGGTTTTCTGGAGCTTTATTTAATGGTGTTAGCACTGCTCTGATTGTTCCAGTCATTTTAAGAATAGTGGGACAAGAAGTGGATTTCAGTGGTGCACCAGCTATTCTCAAAAAACTTATGTCTCCGTTTGATAATATTCCCGAAAATTACCTATTAGGAGTGATGGCGGGGACAATTATCTTCACGATTCTGTTAAAAAATCTAGCGACGTACGCTAGCACTTTAGCATCTAGTACCTTAACGCGCAAAGTCACTTCGGATATGCGCGAAACTGGCTTAATCTTATTGCTACAAATTGATTTATCTTATTACGCCAAGATGAAAGTTGGTGACATCATCAACAGTCTTGGTGGAGAAATTAGCCGTGCTGCAAGTGCTGTTGGTAATACTATTAAGTTAATCATCTTAGGGATTACAATTCTAGTTTTTGTCGGGATACTACTGTCAATTTCCTGGCAATTAACGATTGCTGCTACGGTTTTGCTGTCTTTGGTAACGTTAATAAATCAGTATGCTATTACCCGTGCTAAACAGTTTGGGAAGCAGCTCAGTGATATGTCTAGAGCCTATTCAATCGCTATACTAGAAACTCTCAACGGGATTCGTCTAGTCAAAGCAACGGGTAGTGAACAAAGAGAATATCAACGTATTAGGAAACTCATTCACGAGCGCGAAAAAGCTGACTTTAAGTCTCAGGTTCATTCGGAAGCGATCGCACCACTGAGTGAAGTCATGGGCGTTACAGCTATAATACTGATTGTCTTTTTGAGTCGCACCTTCTTTGCAAACCAAATTGTCTTGCTTTCAACAGTATTACTGACATATTTATTGGTACTACTACGACTGCTACCATTTATTTCTCAGTTAAATACTCTTCGCAGTAGCTTTGCTAGTACTGCTACTAGTGTGGACACAGTTGCTGAGTTCTTAAGCTGGGAGAATAAGCCGTTAATGAGTAACGGCTCAAATGTTTACACAAAATTAAAGAAGGGAGTGCGTTTTGAGTCAGTTTCCTTTTCCTACCCCGGTCATGAAAAATTGGTACTTAAAGATGTAGATTTATACTTACCGCAAGGTACGACACTGGCTTTGGTAGGCGGTTCTGGTGCAGGAAAGTCAACATTGGCAGATTTGTTACCCAGATTTTATGACCCAACATCTGGTTGTATTACCATCGATGACATCGATTTGCGTGATTTCGACTTGCTCTCAATACGACAGGCGATGGGAATTGTTAGTCAAGATACTTTTCTTTTTAATGACTCAGTGTGGAATAACATTGCATACGGACGTCAGTCAGCAACCAAAGAGGAAGTTATCACAGCAGCAAAGCAGGCAAATGCCTATGAGTTTATCAGTGAATTGCCACAGGGATTTAAAACTATTATTGGCGATCGCGGTGTGATGTTGTCTGGGGGACAAAGACAACGCCTGGCGATCGCGCGTGCTTTACTACAAGATCCAGAAATTTTGATTTTAGATGAAGCCACGAGTGCTTTAGATACTGTTTCCGAACGTTTGGTGCAAGAGGCGATAGATAACCTCAGTCGCGATCGCACAACATTAGTCATTGCTCACCGCCTTTCCACAGTGCAAAAAGCCGATCAAATTGCTGTTTTGGATCAAGGAAGTGTGGTGGAGGTGGGAACCCATGAACAACTGTTACAAAAGGGTGGTTACTATTCGCGTCTGTATGCAATGCAATTTGCCGATAAGGCGCAAACTGCTACCAAACGCCAGCAAAACTTAGTGCGCATCTCTGTTGAAATTCGCACGCGGCTTCAGTCTATAATTGGTTCTTTGCGCTTACTACTTGATAATAGACAAAACAATCCTCAACAGCGAGAGAAATTCATAGAAGAATCCTACAAATCAGGCTTAAAAGTTCTCAACAGCATTGATGTTTTGGAAGATATTGTTCACCTACAAACGAACTGGACTTTATCAGCCGCACAGCCAAATCACAGCTTAGCCACCCCAAATCAAAATTTGATAATTATCTGCAATCAGTTTCGGATGACTCTTGAACCTATACTTAACTCTCTAAACTCCCTAGCCAATGATTCGAGAAACACGCCTCAAAGCCAACATAAATTCATCCAGGAAGCTTATCAAGCGCTCACGCGTCTGCTAGAAAATTTAGATCATTTTGAGGATAACCTTAAATTTTAAAATCATGAAAAATACGACTCTTCTGAAAAACTACGTCTTCTTTTTAACAGAAGAGATACCCAAACCAGAAGCTCATATTATAGTATCTGCCAACGCAGCAAACGCAGCCGCAAACTTAGGGTACTCATCAGTTTTGGCATATCCTCGCAAAGGATTAGCAGCTTTCAACCCAATTCATTTAGCTCGTCCATTTCAACCAAGGAAAACACCAGAAGCACTCGTCAAATATTACAACATCCAGGAAAAGCTCAAAGTTGCTCCCTTACCCATGCCTTGGCCTATTGATTATATCAATAGTAAATTCACCGACTCTAACACCATTGCCACAAAATATTATTTTCCGTTCCATATCCTTTCGACAACCAAACTTGTCCACGCTTGGAACTGGAATTTCATCAAAGCTGCAGTTAAAAATGGTGTACCAGCAATTTACGAACACCACCATTACGAAGATAAGCAATTTGAGCCAGAAATTGTGAATCATCCACTGTTTCAAGTCGCTGCTACAGTTACTGATACAGTCCGAGAACACATGATACAACATGGAATGCCGCCAGAAAAAGTCATTACGGTGCACAACGGCTATAATTCCTCGTTTATAATTAGACAACCAGAAAAAATCGCAGAGTGGCGCAAAAAACTTCTCAAAGATGAACGTTCACATTTAGTCGTTTATGCAGGAGCATTAAGAAAATTTAAAGGTATTGATATCCTCGTTGATGTTGCTGCACTCATGCCAAATATTCAAATTGTCTGTGCAGGTGGTGATGAGAAAGAGGTTGCACATTATCAGCAATTAGCAAGAGATTTGCAAGTTAACAACATTACATTCTTAGGATATCTCTTGCACAAAGATTTACCATCTTTGCTACAAGCCGCTGATATTTTAGCTCATCCCCATTGTTCCGGACAAGCTGCAACATTCACATCTCCCCTCAAGCTGTTTGACTATTTAACTTCTGGAAATCCCATTGTCGCAACAGAAATCCCCTCTTTAATGGAGTTTAAGAATACTAACGCTATCGCTGCTTGGTGCGAACCAGATAGTCCTAGTAAATTTGCCGAAGCGATCGCGCAGGTTTTAAAAACTCATCCGAGGAAAGTCGAAGGCTATCAAGATATTATCAACTTTGTGAAGCAGTTTTCTTGGGAAAATCGAGCCGCAAAAATCTTGAGTTATGTTGATGAATCTCTTCGTCCTCCACTTATTGCTTAACTATAGTAGTCCTATTTGATTTTTGAACAGCTAGGTACAGTTTATGTTAACCAGTTATCAGTTATCAGTTATCAGTTATCAGCTATCAGTCATCAGCTACCTACGCAGTACCAGTTATCAGGTAGGAAACGGACTCGTCCACCCCTTGTTCACTGTTTACTGTTCACTGTTCCCTGTTAAGAGTTCCCTAAAGGTAAGGATATGCGACGTGACGAAGTATTAACAATTTTGCAACAGCATTGGACTGTTTTGAAGAACTTTGGTGTTCGATCGCTATCAATTTTTGGTTCTGTCGCACGAGATGAAGCTCGATCTGACAGTGACGTTGATATCTTGATTGAACTTGAACCACCACTCACCTTTGATCGCTATATGGAAATCAAATTTTATTTGGAAGATCAACTTGGAACTAAGGTTGATTTAGTTAGTTGGCGATCGCTGAAACCCTCAATCCGTGATGTTGTTGAAAAAGAGGCTATTCGTGTCGCGTAATATTCGTTTTTATTTAGAGGACATTGTTGGTTGCTGTGCAAAGGTATTACGTTACACCCAAGGCATAACTTTCGAGCAGTTTATCGTGGATGAGAAGACATTTGATGCGGTTGCGCGTAACCTTCAAATCATTGGAGAAGCTGTGAAAAATATTCCTGTGGAAATGCGGGAGGTTGCGCCTGAAATTGAGTGGCGAAAAATTGCGGGTTTAAGAGATATTCTAGCTCATACTTATTTCCAGGTTGAGAACGAAATTATTTGGGATATTGTGCAGAATAAAGTTCAGCCTTTGCAAGAACAAATACAACAGTTGCTGGAAAGTGAGTTTGGCGATAGCGTTTAACCCACGCAGGTGGGTTTCGTCTGTATAACCGTACGTGTGCGACTGTTTGAATGCTGAATCAAAGACTGTGGAGTACACTTAGTAAATATTGGCATCTTTTTTCCATTCTGCTACGAGTGGCTGAATCAAATTGATACGTTTCCCCTGTGCGTCTCCTTATTCTCTCCTCATCATCCACAAATTAATGAAAAATGAGCATCAAAACTATTGGTATGATCAGTAGCTATCCTGGTTTAGATCAAAAACCAGATTGGCTATGGCAACAAACTCCTCATCCTTTTGGTGTTTGGGGTGATATTCAAATCCATTCTACAGCCCCCAAGCCAGATTTTTTATTAATGTATAACTACACATCTTTTCCTGAACCACCGCAAAAGCAGTTGTGGTTTTGGAAAAATAGAAAAGCACAACTTGAATACGAAAAGGCACAGCAAACGTTACAAAATAAACTTATAAACATTCCTAAAGAACGAGTCATTTATCTGTTGCGAGAACCACCTTTAGACGAAGTGGTTGAATTGAATCAAAAATTTTATCAACAGGCTCAAGCATACTGCGGTTATATTTCTGGACCAGATGATTTTGCCCCCACGCCGAATTATATGCCTGCCATTTGGTATTATTCTAACTCATTTCGTGAGTTGAATGATATGCCACCGCCAGAAAAAATTAGACCATGTAGTTGGGTGACATCTGGTATTAGTCGCACAGTTAACCATCGCCAGCGCTTGGAGTTTTTAAAACTGCTGCGAAACAGCGAATTGAAGTTTGATTTATACGGTCGTGGCTTACCAGAGTGGGCACAAGGAGGCGGTGAATTGAGTAATAAATGGTATGGTATGGCTCCATACTATTATAACCTGGCAATTGAAAACTATGCTGACAATAATTGGTATGTGAGTGAAAAGCTATGGGATGCTTTGCTTGCTTGGTGTTTACCAATTTACTATGGAGGTCCTGCTGCCGATAAATTATTACCTCCTGGTAGTTTTTTAAGATTACCAAGTTTGGATGAAAAAGGACTTCTTTACATTCAAGAAGTGACAGCAACAACTGATGCTTGGTATGCAGCCAAGAGTGCGATCGCCGAAGCCAGAGAAATCATTTTGCATAAGTTAAACTTGTTAAATTGGCTCTCGGATTATGTTAAACATTGTTCATAAACATGGGAAATCTCGGAGTTTGTGGAGACTTGAATGACTGAAGGGATTTACGTACTCGCTAACGATATCGTTTTTGACCAGTTAGTAGCTTTCTTAAATAGTATTGAAGCGAATGCTGGCACCAATTATGGCAGCAATACTGGCAAAAACTACCCAGTTTGTATCATTCCTTATGATAACAGATTAGAAAAAGTAAAAGACGAAATCAAAAACAGAAACAATGTAGAAATATTTGCAGATACAGCAGCTATTGCACGTTGGGAAGATTTCGCCACCCAAATCTGGCAAACTCATCCTAGTGCTTTTCAAACTTGGGAACAAAACGGCATCTCGGGAGTTTATCGCCTAGGAATGCATCGTCGTTTTTGCGGCTTCGATGGTCCGTTTGATAAATTTATTTATTTCGATGCTGATATTCTAGTCCTAAATTCTTTAGATTATATTTTTCAGCAGTTAAATCAGAATGACTTCGTTGTTTATGATTTCCAACATAAAGATGCTGCTCATGTCTACAATGTTAAGTCAAATCAGTTGTTAAATGTTTTCCCGCTTGCTCGCATAGATTCGGAAATCTTTTGCGCGGGTATGTATGGAAGCAAAAAGAATATCTTTCATCAAGAAAAACGTAATGAAATTATATCACAACTCAAACAAGATCAAGCAGAAATTTTGTATATGAATGCTCCCGACCAAACAATTCTCAACTACATGGTCATGAAGTCAGGCATATCTAGCTATAATTTTGCCCATCATCTTCCGGAAAATGAAAGAACTGGTTGTTGTGTCACCTCTCCTCATTTTGAAGCCAGAGATAATATCTTGTATGACAAAGGTCATCCGTTAACTTACATTCACTATATCGGTTTATCATCTCAGTTGTTTACCCGCGTTTGTTCTGGAGAAAATATTGATTTTCCTTATCGAGAAATTTTCTTGCATTATCGCTATCTGCATGAACCAGACAAGCGACCAAAGTTCAAGAGTAAGCCGAAAGCTTACAATGCACCACCGAGTTTAGCTACACGCATTTTAAGAAAGTTAGGATTAGCAGGTTGAGGATTATTCAATGAATCGTGGAATTTATATTATTGCGAATGATAAGGTGACTGACCATGCGATCGCACTACTCAACAGTATCCGTTTGCATGATACAGAAACACCAATTGTCATGATTCCTTATGATGATAATTATCACAATATTGCAGATACACTCGAAAAATATTATGGAGTACAAATCTATGAAGACCTAGATTTTATCGATAGATTATCAATCAAATTACATGAGCTTTTTGGAAACAAGTTTTTCGCTCGTCCTAATCAATTTCGCAAGCAAGCTTGTTGGTTTGGACCTTTTGATGAGTTTTTGTACATAGATACAGATATAGTTGTCTTTGAAAAAATTATTGAGAATCTGAATTATCTGAATCAATACGATTTTATTTGTTGTGATTATCAACACGCAGGTGGAATAACTAATGTCTTTACACCAAAAGTTTTAGAAGAAAAAGTCTTTACTGAAGATGAAGTCAAAGATATTTTCAATGGTGGTTTTTGGGGTTCCAAGAAAAATCTTATTTCGGAACAAGATTTGTATGAAACTTTCGCTGAGTGCGCTGCACACCCAGAATATTTCGATTTTTCCCAAAAAACTTCCGACCAACCTATTATCAATTATATGCTCCTGAAGCGAATCCCACGTCGCTTTAACATTGTCCGCAGAGAGGGTAAAGCACCAGGAAATTGGGGAGGAAGTCACCATTTTCAGACTCAGGGAAATATACTGATTGATCCTAAAGTTAATCAACCCCTACAATATCTCCACTGGGCTGGTATTCGGATTGAACCTGGTTGTCCTTATTGGGAGATTTGGGAATATTATCGCAATCTTAATCCGGAACTGACTCCAGCAGTTTTCCCACAAAAACCAAAGAAAAGTCAGTGGGAGCAAACATTGGAGAATTTGAAGAATCAACTCAGAAAAATGAAAGCTAATTTGTAAAATAAACAGGGTAGTTACTATCTACCCTCGTTTAGCTTAATTGGGCAGAAGCCTCTTGCTGTATCTGTACAGTGCGATCAGCCTCCGGCTTATCGCATGTGCGTATCGCCATCGCACGATACTTGCACCACCTCTCAAACTTAATAAATCTTAGTATTTTTTATCACTAAAAATCTCAATAAAAGTACTAAGAAACTTTAAAAGTTTTTTGCAGTCTAGCAATTCAGTGAGACAATCAAACCTATTCTCTTCAATTCAAGCAAGACATGGACGATCGCACAAAGGCTATTCAAGCCCTCACTGCTCAACGCTGGCGAGTCTCGCTGATGCTAAGTGGAGCCATGATGTTTATCTATTTTGGCTTTATTCTGCTGATTGCTTTCAATAAGCCGTTATTGGGTTCACAAATCATTCCAGGACTAAGCCTTGGTATTTTACTGGGAGCGCTGGTGATTGTCTCAGCATGGATATTAATTTTTATTTACGTACGCTGGGCAAACAATAATTATGATGACAAAATTGCAAGACTGACACGCAAATGAAGGGTAGTGGTTAGTCAAACAAGCAATAACTCACAATTCTTCAATTCTTTAATCAAAAATTAAAAATCCAAAATCAAATATGAATAGTTTGTGGTGTTATTTGCCACTGGCGGAAGTGGATATTAAAAATCTCGGTCACTTCAACCCACTGGCAATATTTTTCTTCTTTGTGTTTGTCGCTAGTTCTCTTGGTATTACTTACTGGGCTGCAAAACTTACCAAAAGCACATCCCACTTCTACACTGCTGGAGGTAATATCAGCGGTTTCCAAAATGGGCTAGCTTTAGCAGGAGACTTCATGAGCGCTGCTAGCTTTTTGGGGATTACTGGACTAGTCGCACTCAATGGTTTTGATGGCCTTATTTATTCTATCGGCTTTTTGGTGGGTTGGCCTATCGTTATGTTCTTAATCGCAGAACCTCTGCGTAATTTGGGCAAGTACACCTTTGCTGATGTGGTGGCTTATCGTTTGCGACAAGCACCAGTACGAATAGCTTCTGCTTTTGGTTCATTAGCAGTGATCAGCTTCTACTTAATTGCCCAAATGGTAGGTGCTGGCGAACTTATCAAGCTGCTGTTTGGGTTTGACTATGAATTAGCTGTTGTCATCGTCGGTTGCGTGATGATGGCTTATGTGATTTTCGGTGGGATGATAGCCACAACTTGGGTACAAATTATCAAGGCTATTCTGTTGCTGGGTGGAACTATTTTGCTAGCAATTTTGGTACTAGCGAAATTTGGCTTTAACCCAATGGCACTTTTTAGTAGCGCAGCTGCTAAATATGGAGCAGGTGTCTTGGCTCCTGGTAAACAAGTTTCTGATCCTTTGGATGCGATTTCTTTAGGGATGTCGTTGATGTTTGGGACAGCAGGATTACCCCACATCCTCATGCGGTTCTACACAGTGCCTGATGCTAAATCTGCGCGTTATTCTGTAACATATGCTACAGCTTTGATTGGCGTTTTTTACCTTCTCACCTTCATTCTTGGGTTTGGGGCGATGGTGCTAGTCGGTCAAGATGCTATCAAGCAAATTGGGACTGGTGGTAACATGGCAGCACCAATGTTAGCTGAATTTCTAGGTGGTGATGCCTTTTTAGGTTTTATTGCTGCTGTTTCCTTCGCGACGATTTTGGCGGTGGTTGCGGGGTTAACTCTTTCTGGTGCAGCAGCATTGTCTCACGATTTGTGGGTGAATGTGGTGCGAGGCGGTCATGCTAACGAGACGGAACAGCTAAAGGTGGCTCGCTTTGCAACCATGATGCTGGGAGCAGTGGCGATAGTGCTAGGTATTTTGTTTAAGGGGCAAAACGTAGCTTATATGGTGGGTTTAGCATTTGCGATCGCCGCTAGTGCAAACTTCCCCGCCTTGCTTTTATCTATGCTGTGGCGACGCTTCACCACCTATGGTGCAGTAGCAAGTATGTTGGTGGGTACCCTCTCCTCATTAGTGCTGATTTATTTCTCACCAACTATTCAGGTGACTATCCTCAAGCACGCTTCTGCACCCTTCCCATTGAAAAATCCAGGGTTAATCAGTATTCCTCTGGCGTTTTTGGTGGGTATTGTCGTTTCACTATTAGCTAGCGAACGAGAAGCACAGGAAAAATTTGCAGAAGTTGAAAACCGTATCCATATTGGTTTCAACGGTTAATACTAAGTTGCGTTCAAAGAGATAATTTTATAAACGAACCACGAAGACGCGAAGAGCGCTAAGCAAGAAAAAAGAAGATTACCTGTATGAATGCAACTTGGTATAAGATTATGTTCTTCTCTCAGATGTAGGAATTTGGTTTCCTCCACTATTTTGCTTGTTCAAAATTTTTGAACGAGCGAATAGCAATCTGAAGCACATTCCCGCATAAATTAACTCCTATTTCGACCCCCGATTTCTCGCGAGAAGTCGGGGGTCTTGTTTTTTGACAAATCATTTAGGACTGCTATAGTCGTTTGCTATTCCCTAGACTGATTTGTCTCGTTCTCGCATTTCCTGTCGTCGCATGGGCATAGCATCAATTTCGTCAAAAATAGCTTTCGCTTGCACAGGAGTTGTCTCGCGGCGCTTGACACCACCGTCTTTACCCACTAAGACAGCGATGGGACGCTTCAGTCATGAAGCTGTCGCAGTAGATCCAAAGACGGGCTACATCTACGAAACTGAAGATAGAGGAGATAGCTGTTTTTATCGTTTTGTACCTGCTGTAGGTCTAGCAAATGCGCCTGGACAGTTAGCCAAAGGCGGGACTCTCTATGCTTTGGTGATAAAGGATAAGCCCACACTGAACACGTCAAACAACTCTAACATTGGAGGCGCTGAAGGCTTAATTCCTATCGGTCAGCCTTTACCAGTGGAATGGGTTCAAATAGAAGATGTTGACCCTGTACAAGATACTGTCCGCAAAGAAGCTCAATCTAAAGGTGCAGCGATCTTTTATCGAGGTGAAGGAGCTTGGTACGATAACAATCTTATCTATTTTATTTCCACTCAAGGAGGTCCGCCTGCAGTGGATAGTACGTACGGCAATGGTCAAGTGTGGATTTATAATCCTAGAGAAGAAACAATTACATTATTTGTTGAGGCTTCCCCTAGCGGAGAACTCCTCGATGAGCCTGACAACATTACTGTAGCACCCTTCGGAGACCTCTTCCTTTGTGAAGATGGGGGTGGTGAACAATTCGTTGTCGGGGTCAATCAAAAAGGTGAGCTTTATCAGTTCGCACGTAACGCCATTGTTAGACCAGACCGTAATGGCGAACCTGATAACAGCGAGTTTGCTGGCGCTTGCTTTTCTCCTGACGGTGACACATTATTTGTCAACACTCAAGGTGTTGGTATTACATATTGTATTTGGGGACCGTGGCCGCGCCAATACAGAAAGTTTAGGTAGATTTTGAGGAAAGGATAAAGTAGAATTTTTAAAATTTTATCCTTTATTCCTCATAGTTTTTAGTGAATAAGTTCTACATTAAGAAACCTAGTTGCTTCAAGAAATTGGGTTTCTTTTTTGGCGTCAAACTCTTGTCAAGATATGATAATTTTGAAAAGTTTTTACTTGACATTAATACTAATATAACGGCTATTGTTGTAACTTCAAAAGCGCTATATTATTTAGTGCGATCGCATAAAAGCATTTTTGTTCGGAAAATGGAGACTTCAGGTTGTAGATATTTCATTTTTGTGAGTTCTCCTTTCAAAAGTCGTAAACCAGCAATATTTTGGCAAGAAAAGGTTTTTCTACTAAATTTTGAGGAGATTATAATCAATATGTAATTTTACGAAAGTTTAAGTATTTTGTTTAAGAAAAGTTCGGTTGCTAAATTTCCATTAAGTTGATGAGGAGATAAAGTTATGCTCATACAGTCAGTAGACCCCTCAAAATTATCCAAAGGGGAACTTCCCCATCCACCTGAGTTTGAGCGTGTGGAAGATGAGCGTCTCCATCGCAAACAGCGTTTGGCTGCTGCCTTTCGTTTGTTTGCTCGTTACGGTTTTGATGAAGGTGTTGCTGGACACATCACTGCTCGTGATCCTGAATTCCATGACCATTTTTGGGTTAATCCTTTTGGGATGTACTTTGGTCACATCCGAGTTTCAGACCTGGTACTGGTTAACCACAAGGGTGAGGTCGTTGAGGGTAACAAGCCAGTAAACGCTGCTGCTTTCGCCATACACTCTCAAATCCACCAAGCGCGACCAGATGTAGTAGCGGCTGCTCACACACATTCCCTCTACGGCAAAACCTGGTCAACCTTGGGACGTCTTCTCGACCCGTTGACTCAAGATGCTTGTGCTTTCTATGAAGACCACGCTTTGTTTGAGGACTATACTGGGGTGGTACTGGATTTGGAAGAAAGTCAGCGTATTGCCAATACTCTGGGACTAAAAAAAGCGGCGATTCTTCGCAACCACGGCTTACTGAGTGTTGGTCATTCAGTGGATGAGGCAGCATGGTGGTTCATCACAATGGATCGCTGCTGTCAATCGCAGTTGATGGCCCAAGCAGCAGGAAAGCCAGTGCTGATTAACCCCGACACTGCTAGTCTGACTTATCGTCAAGTTGGCTCACATTTCATGGGTTGGTTCAATTTCCAGTCACTGTATGACATGATTGTCCGTCAGCAACCTGACTTGCTGGATTGAGTAAGATTCTTCTTGCTGCTTTGGGGGAGGATCCGCGCGAACGTCGTATGCGCAAAGCGCACGCCTTACGGCGTTAGCGTAAGCGCAAGCGCACGCTAAGAGCG
>NZ_QMEB01000387.1 GCF_012912135.1 Brasilonema bromeliae SPC951
TATCTGAGGAAAACTTGAGGCAAGTTAACTCATCTTCCAACCCCAAGCGCTGGCGAAATAAAGGAGCTTCAGTTTCTGGTTCTACAGCACTACCAATAAACACCACAGGCTGACGCTGCCAAATAGGCGATAGTATTTTTCCTAATTCAATGGGGACACAGTGCAAAGAAAATAAACCTTGGCGACGGGCAATAGTTGCCCAGAGTAGAGATGGGGAAGATGAGGGAGAGAAATTTTCGTTTCTCACCTGAAATTGCTGAGCGAATTGTTTCCAGGTATCCGGTAGGCTGGATATATCTAAAACCGAATACAGATGGGTCAAAATCTCTTCTTCCGCCGGAGAAATCAGATAACATTCGTAGGGATTTGCAGGGTGCTTAAACAGTTCGTGTGTGAGTTGCGCCCGTGCAGAACGAATAACTTCAGCTTGGGCTGGCTGGGCAAGCATGAGCTGCTCCCAATCATGTCCTTCTAAGCTCACAGTGAGTTCAGAACGTACCCAATCTTCCAAATCATCCACTCCATCAATAATTGTGGGGATGTCACGAGGAAAATTATCATTCTTACTCAGTTGTGCTTTTAACCAAGCTGCGGGAGAGATCAAAAAGACTCCTTGGAACTCACCACCAGGCCAAGCGTCACCTGTTCTGATTGCTTTATTAACTTGCAGCCACTGTTGTAGGCGGGGTATTTCCACTTTCGTCAATCGTTGCTGTGTGGATTCAGGGGCAACAATAATCACAGGACCGTGCCACATTAATGCCGAAGCCACAAAGCTCGTGCGATACCGCCCCTGATAACCGCAAGCTGCGCCGACTTGAATCAGGGCGCTACGTCCTAGGCGCAAGGCACGAGCCACTAACCGTGCCATTGTTAAATGATGTGGCCATGAAGGGAAACCTGCCTGCGATCGCAGGAAGTTATGTAATGACAAATGAACTTCTGCTTCAATCACACGCTTTTAATCCCATACAAAGTAAAGTGATTTTTGAGTTGCTCTTAGCCCCATTACTATTATGTTGTCAGTTTCAGGAGTGAATTGTTATGTGTTAATTGTTGGTTGTTCATTGCTGATTGCTATGGTAACCATTAACCACTAAGTAGTATCCAAATACCCACCAATTATGCCTACTTACACAGGAATCTCCAGCGAAGCTTTCAGGCATCCTTTAGATCGCCAAGCAGAACAAGCCTTGCGCAATTTACCAGGATTTGATTTTCTTGCCCGTAAATTTGTGGAATTTTTCGTCGAACGCCCCCAGTTAATCTATTTAATGGGCAACACCATCCAAGTCGGGCCACGCCAATATTCCACTGTTTACCAGATCTTTCGGGAATGTGTGCGGGATTTGGATATTTATCCAGAACCTGCACTGTTTGTTGAGCAAAATCCCCTAGCAAACAGCTACGCGCTGGGACAAGAGCATCCTTATATAGTGATAAATACAGGGACATTGGACTTGCTAAGCGAAGCCGAAATTAGGGCAGTGCTAGCCCATGAGCTGGGGCATATTAAATGTGGTCATACTATTCTAATTCAAATGGCGATGTGGGCAATGAGTGCTGCTTCTGCCATAGGGGAGTTGACTTTCGGTATAGGTAATTTTGTCACTCAAGGTTTGATTTACGCGTTTTATGAATGGCGGCGTAAAGCCGAGTTATCGGCAGATCGTGCGGCATTTTTAGTGACAGATGACTTAAACTCTGTCATGACTTCTATGATGAAAGTCTCTGGAGGCAGTATCAAATATGCTAACGAATGCAGTTTGCAAGAATTTATCCGTCAGTCAGAAGACTACCAAGCACTCGATGCAGATGGACTGAATCAAATATACAAATTCTTGATTTATAACGGCGCTCGTGGTACAATGCTTAGCCATCCTTTTGCTGTAGAACGCATACACTACCTGCGGCAGTGGGCAAACTCAGAAGAATATCAGCAAATTAAGAAAGGAAATTATCAGCGAGCAACGGCTGCGGGTGCAGTCAATGTAGAATCACAGACTCCCAAAAATCAAGAAGTAGAAACTTTGCAACGACAAATTGAAGAATTGCAAAGAGAAATTGATCGCATGAAAAAGTCTGAGTAACAGTGTATTGATGCGACTCGTTTGCTCGCAATGAATAAGAATTCCTACCTTCAAACTGTAGCTTGCTTTTCGCAAGTGCGAGTAGGAAGTGAAGTTAAGGTAGGAAACATATCAACATCAGTAGAATGCGGTGAGGGGGTCGCAGTCTTGGACGCCACGTGCTTCAAGCCGGGAAACCCGTCCACCGCAGTGGCTCCGTTTCCCGTCGATTGCGTAAGCGCAAGCGCACGCCAAGGGCGAACGCGCAGCGTCTC
>NZ_QMEB01000388.1 GCF_012912135.1 Brasilonema bromeliae SPC951
CCCGGCACTTTCGCTTGTCCGCCCAACTTACCTTCAATTCCCACCTCACGCGCCACGGTTGTCACCTGGTTGGCAAACGTCGCCAGCGTCCCAATCATCTCATTAATTGTTTCTGCCAAAGTTTCAATTTCTCCTTTGGCATCCAGCGTGAGTTTCCGCTTCAAGTCACCATTCGCAACCGCCGTCACAACTTTGGCAATACCTCGCACTTGTGCGGTTAAGTTACCCGCCATCGAGTTGACATTATCAGTTAAATCTTTCCAGGTACCCCCTACGCCGACAACCTGTGCTTGTCCACCCAGCTTACCTTCAGTTCCCACCTCACGTGCAACCCGCGTCACTTCAGAAGCGAAAGACGAAAGTTGATCCACCATCGTGTTGATAGTGTTCTTGAGTTCTAAGATTTCGCCTTTGACATCAACAGTAATTTTCTTCGACAAGTCACCATTTGCCACCGCCTTCGTCACTTCGGCAATATTCCGCAATTGTGCCGTCAAGTTACCTGCCATTAAGTTGAAGTTGTCGGTCAAATCTTTCCAAGTTCCGGCAACACCTCTGACATAAGCTTGCACGCCCAGCTTACCTTCAGTTCCCACCTCACGCGCAACCCGCGTCACTTCACCTGCGAAGGAGTTGAGTTGATCAACCATCGTGTTGATGGTGTTCTTGAGTTCCAGAATTTCGCCTTTAACATCAACAGTAATTTTCTTCGATAAGTCACCATTCGCCACCGCCGTTGTGACTTCAGCAATGTTCCGCACCTGCGCTGTCAAAGAACCCGCCATCGAATTCACACTGTCGGTTAAGTCTTTCCACGTTCCCGCAACGCCTCGAACTTCGGCTTGCACACCCAGTTTTCCTTCAGTTCCCACTTCACGCGCAACCCGCGTCACTTCAGAAGCAAAGGAATTGAGTTGATCCACCATCGTATTCACGGTGTTTTTCAACTCCAGAATTTCACCTTTGACATCAACAGTAATTTTCTTCGACAAGTCACCAGTCGCAACCGCCGTCGTCACAGCAGCAATGTTCCGTACCTGCGCCGTCAAGGAACCTGCCATGAAGTTCACGCTGTCGGTCAAATCTTTCCAAGTTCCAGCAACACCGCGCACATCTGCTTGTACACCCAGCTTTCCTTCAGAACCCACTTCCCTAGCAACCCGCGTCACCTCAGAAGCGAAAGAGTTGAGTTGATCCACCATAATATTGATGGTGTTTTTCAACTCCAAAATTTCCCCTTTCACCTGTACAGTAATTTTCTTGGACAAGTCACCGTTTGCGATCGCTGTTGTCACATCGGCAATATTCCGCACCTGCGCTGTTAAGGAACCCGCCATGAAGTTTACACTGTCGGTCAAGTCTTTCCACGTCCCAGCAACACCTGGCACATCTGCTTGTACACCCAGTTTGCCTTCAGTTCCCACTTCACGCGCGACTCGCGTCACCTCAGAAGCAAACGAACTGAGTTGATCCACCATCGTGTTGATGGTATTTTTCAACTCTAGAATTTCGCCTTTGACATCAACAGTGATTTTCTTCGATAAGTCACCAGTTGCAACCGCCGTCGTCACTTCGGCAATGTTTCGCACCTGCGCTGTCAAAGAACCCGCCATGAAGTTCACACTGTCTGTCAAATCCTTCCACGTACCAGCGACACCTCGTACTTCTGCTTGTACGCCCAGCTTTCCTTCTGCACCCACCTCACGCGCAACCCGCGTCACTTCACCCGCGAAAGAGTTGAGTTGATCAACCATCGTATTGATAGTATTTTTCAACTCCAGAATTTCACCTTTGACATCAACAGTAATTTTCTTCGATAAGTCACCATTCGCCACCGCTGTTGTCACTTCCGCGATGTTCCGTACCTGCGCCGTCAAAGAACCCGCCATGAAGTTCACACTGTCGGTCAAATCTTTCCACGTACCAGCACCACCTTTAACATCTGCTTGTACGCCGAGTTTTCCTTCAGAACCGACTTCACGCGCAACTCGCGTCACCTCAGAAGCGAAGGAACTGAGTTGGTCCACCATGATATTGATGGTGTTTTTGAGTTCTAGAATTTCTCCTCTGACATCAACAGTGATTTTTTTGGAGAGATCACCGTTGGCGATCGCCGTCGTCACTTCCGCAATATTCCGTACCTGCGCCGTCAAAGAACCCGCCATCAAGTTCACATTATCGGTCAAGTCCTTCCACGTCCCAGCAACACCTCGCACTTCTGCTTGTACACCCAGCTTACCTTCGGTTCCCACCTCACGCGCAACCCGCGTCACCTCAGAAGCAAAAGAATTGAGTTGATCTACCATCGTATTGATAGTATTTTTCAACTCCAAAATTTCACCT
>NZ_QMEB01000389.1:0-2029 GCF_012912135.1 Brasilonema bromeliae SPC951
TTTCTTACACCCAACGATTATCCCTCCCTTCAACACTGCTATAGTCAACGGTTTTAACTATCTCTTTAGCGAGAAGCAAAAATTAGGTTCTTGGGATAGTTACTTGCGGATGCGAGAAATTATTATCCAAGTAAATCAGCAATATAAAAATATTCTTTCCAGTGACCTGGGTGCTTTCGCTGGGCTTCTATTTGAGATTGGCTCAAATAAGCTAATTATTAATAATAAACAAGTTATTGATGAAACGCAGAGAAGCAAAGTAGAAAAACTAATGGCGAAACGTCATACAGAAGTTTCGTTTGAAAGAGAGGAAGAAGATTTACATACTGAGATGCAATATCATCTCCTGAAAATAGGTCAATCGTTAGGATATGCTGTGATAGCAGCAGCAAACGACCGCTCAAAATCTTTTGCAGAAAATAAGTTCTCTTTCTTTTGTCTTCCTTGTCTTCCGGCAATGGAAATAGATAAAGATACTTTGAACACAATCAATTTAATTGATGTTCTATGGTTAGAAAAAAGTACTAATCAAATTATTAGTGGTTTTGAGGTTGAGAAGAGTACTTCTATTTACTCAGGAATTTTAAGACTGACAGACTTGGCAATTTCTTTTCCTAATAATTTAAAGACACTATTTTTAGTAGTTCCAAATATACGAGAGAAAGAAGTAATTATGCAACTCAAAAGACCCTGTATTCAACAGCAAAACATCTCAATTAAATACATTCTATTTTCTGACTTACGTCAGCATTGTGAGGCAATTTGTAAATTTGGTGAAGACTATACTATAATGTCGAAGATATCGAAGGTAGCTTAATACAAGCTGATTTTTTAAGTTCTTTACTCCTATTCGATTAGAGATTAAGTAATAAATTCAAAAATTTACCTGACATTAGAAAGTTGCCGTTGAACGAACCAGATAATTATGGGTGGTATCAGTATCCACTGAAGCAATGGAAGCAAGGCAGTACCGAAGAATGGAAGCATCAGCATGATATTAGCATATTCCCATCTGTTAAGCACTCCAGTAGCTAGAGCTTCAAAAATAATCGTAATTATAACACCAACTAAAATAAAGCTACTTAACTGCCACCAATTTGGCTGACCGGTTCATGCCAAGTGGAAGAATCTGCAAGACTAAAACGTTCACCGTACTTTTTTGGGCAACCACGTTTTTTTGGGGTTTCTTGTATAGAAGGAGACTGATAGAAGACACGATGGCTACGGGTTCTGGCAATGAGCACTAAATTTTTGTGCTGGGCTTGTTCTACTAAAAATGAACGTTGACTATAAGTACTATCCGCAGCTAAAACAGATAATTTCCCAGACCACGGAACTTGAGGGCAGGACATAATATTGTTAATTTGCTCACTTCCCACACTGACACCATTTGAAGATATTGGTACCCGTTTTCCAGACAAAGGAATCGACCAAGTTGCAGTCTGCTTTGAATCTTTCTCTGGTAACAGTGAAACGATAGAGTAAGAATGACCTATGTTGATCGGTTTGTTGCCTTTTATTGTGTTAGGTTGATAAATATACCCTCGCTCAATTAGAGTTCTAGCATAAGGACGTTTGTAAGGCGTTGTATCAATTGCAAATAAGTAAAAGGGTCGTTGTTCAGCTTGAGGAATTACCTGATAGATGCAATTAAGTAAATCTTTTTTCTGATTTTGCTCTAGCTCCTCTGTATCTTCTGAAACTAGACTACTGGTTTCAAATGATTCTTCAATTGCTTTATAACAAATGCCCTCAATACAGTAACTAAAAAAGACATCATTGGATGGTTCACCCACTGCTGTTACTATATTGCACCCAACTGAGAACCGCTATAGTCAGCTAGCGGTCCAGAAGTTCCACAACTGCCTCAAAAAGTCCACAGTACTTTTTTATTTCCTCATCAAAACGAGCAATGGTTTCATCTAAGCTATCAAACTGACACAACAGTTCAGCCAGAACAAATCTTTGATGCGGTCGCACTCTTCCTTCGGCTGAGGTAACTTTGACTTATTGCTGGGCGAATCATTTG
>NZ_QMEB01000389.1:2039-2330 GCF_012912135.1 Brasilonema bromeliae SPC951
ACCACTGTAACTGGTTGTAGAGAAACGCTAAGGAAAAATCGTATAGACCATTATGCTTACGAAGAGGCAGCGTAGACTGTGGGAGTTCAATAACTTCTGGGAGACTAGGAGGTTCGGGAATAGCTGCGGGACAGTGATGCCGGAACAGTTGAATACGGTAGCGGGGCGCTCGGATTTCCTTTACTAGCTGCAATGGATATGTGTTCGCAAGCGTCTCGCTAATTAGGTTCGCTCCGAACGGGAGCAGCCAGTCGAGCTTTGTCCGGTCAGGCTCCTTGTCAACGCGAAGAC
>NZ_QMEB01000390.1 GCF_012912135.1 Brasilonema bromeliae SPC951
CCTCACCCTGCCCTGTCGGGCATCCCTCTCCTTATAAAGGAGAGGGAAAGATTTTTACGCAGTAAAAAGCGAGGGTGAGGTTGTCTCGTTCCTTGTCTCTGGCAAGGAATGCAGCTGCTTAGGCTCTGCCTCCTTTTGTTTGCTACTAGAGGCAGAGCCTCTAGAAGTTCGTTCCCAGGCTCCAGCCTGGGAACGAGAGTGATAGATATTCAGTGAGCTAATCGCATACTTGGACTCTTAGCCTCAGAATTTATTTCTTGGCGGACGAGAATGATGTCGGAGGATTTGAGCGATAAGCCACCAGACTTCGGCGTGAGCGCTCAGTGCTTCGACAGGCTCAGCAACCATCGAAGGCTTGAGGCTACAAAGTATCGCACAGAGTACCAGTTGAGCGATCGCGCAAAATACCCGCTTTTAGGTGGCGATAGCTTCGCTGCTGCCTAAGCGCAAAGCGCACGCTACGCGAACGGCAGATCGCTCTTTAATTCAAAGCCAAGATTCTAAAGATAACGTTCAATTTAAAAAAACATTTTTAAAGTTTGATAGGGAGAGCTTTTTTGTAATAATGGGTCTACAACAGTAAAGTAAACACAAAAGTGATAGTTATGCCCCTGGTAAGTATTCCTAAGAGTTATCTCGTGTCTGAAGATGAGGAATCGATCATATTGGATTTACCACAGTCAGTTCTAGCCTCATTGCAACGGGATTATGGAAAGATTCAGAAGGCTAAAGGAATTCTTCAGCATCAGAAAGAGGCAATGTTTGCTCATCTAGATGCTGTGCGTGAAGAATGGGAATGAACTATCTCTATGATACAAATATTTTTATTTACTATTTGGCGGGAGATGATACAGTTTCTGAATTATTTTCAGAAACTTTTCTTAATAAAAATTACGTTGTAATCTCTCCGATTGTACGGATCGAGTTACTTTGTTTTTCTGGTTTGTCTGATGACGAGGCAGAGGTTATTGAAGATTTATTAAGTCAGTTTGATTCAATTCTGATTTCTAGGAAAATTGAGAATCAAACAATTGCTTTAAAGCGGAAACACAAAATCAAGTTACCAGATGCGGTGATTGCAGCAACAGCTTTATGTCAGCAAGCAGTTTTGGTAACTCGCAATTTTCACGATTTCCAGGATATTGCAGAATTAAAGTTAGAGAATCCTTTTGGTGATGAATAAAAAGTTTGGGGAGATGTTAATCTTTAAGAGAAAACGCATATCGATGTATTAACAATACACCGACTTGCGTTACAGTGTGGATATCCAAAAAGCAGATTAAATCACTAGTGATTGTACCTCCACAGGCGTATCAGGTTGCTTCCCCCACTCATTCCAAGAACCGTCGTAATTGCGTACATTCTGATAGCCCAGCAAATACTTCAACACAAACCAAGTATGTGAGGAACGTCCCCCAATAGCGCAGTACGTTATCACTTCTTTGTCAGGAGTAACGCCTTTGTTGCTGTATAAAGCGTATAGTTCTTCGGCTGATTTAAATGTCTCATCTTCATTCAGGGCTGATTCATATGGAATGTGAACAGCACCTGGAATGTGCCCTGCACGTTCTGTTCCTTCTGGTGGCTTCGTGCTGAACCATTCGCCGCGATACTCTTCGGGTGTGCGTACATCCAGCAAAACACGATCTGACTTGCCAATACTCGCTTGCACTTGCTCTTGCAGCGCACGTATGCTATAATTACCATCCTGTTGTGTGTATGTTGTTGTCGTAATACTGGGTGTTTCAGTCAACAGAGGGCGTTCTTCTACAACCCATTTTTTGCGACCACCATTCATGACTCGCACATCATCATGCCCAAATATTTTTAAAAACCAAAAGATAATAGGGGCGATCGCATTATGATTACCATAAATAACGACTGTCGTATCATTTGCGATACCTGAACGTCCTAGCAGTTCTTCCAACGCTTTTTTATCAAAATTGAAACGGAAATCGGGTTGCAGGATGGTGGTAAATCCGTTCCAAAAGATCGCGCCAGGAATGTGACCAGAGTCATAAGCTGTTGCATCCATATCCACTTCCACAAGACGCACTTTGGGGTCATGCAAATGGTCAGCAACCCACTCAGTCTCTACAATAACTTCAGGATGAGCGTAATTTAACGGTGACATCAGGCGTTACTCCTTGCTGTGTAAATGTTGATGACGCTAGAGTAAAATTGATTCCCTGACTACGCCTAGTCCTCGAACGAGTACACCGAGTAACTTTTTCTGTAACTTATAGATCAATACAGTTCAGTTAAGCCTCAAAGTCAGGTAAAGTAAGCATTATTCGCAAGCA
>NZ_QMEB01000041.1:0-13641 GCF_012912135.1 Brasilonema bromeliae SPC951
CTTCGGGATTCATAAGTAATTAAGCGAACTTAATATGACTCAGTTTGAGGGGCGCAAAACATGAGCAAGATAAAACCTGAAGTTGCTAAACGACGCATTGAGTCTTTTGAAAAACGCTTTGGAGAAGCACACCTGTATTTAGCGTATCATGCTGCTTTTCCCTTATCACTCACACCAGATTTGTTATACCGTATATGGGCTAACTTCCACCGGGATATTCATGGTGAAGTGCTAGGCATTCCCTGGATAGCTGTAGCAGATTTACTGCTTTCTAGTTTATGCGATGAAGTGGGGCATGAACTTTACGAGATGAATGTCGCAGTGCGAAATCTACTGCTGAGTCAATTGAAGGAAGATAAAAAGTTCGGTCAACAGCGGATTTATGAACTGTCAGACTTTTTACTTGAGTATGTACAGCAGCAGCTTTTGAGTAATGATCTCGATATCCGCGACTTTGCCCAGGCTCAACGGTGGATAGCTTTAGCATATACGCGTACGCAACCTAGTGAAGCAGTTCGAGAACTGGCGTTAGCACTTTCTGGAGCCTATCAAAAGGATAGAGGGGATCTCATCCGATTGGCATCATTGGTAGAAACTTTAGCAGAACCACTGGGCGGATTGGAAGAATTCCAGCCGCTGTTGATTTATGCTCGTGGGATGGGAAACTTTGCTGGTGGTAATTTGGAAGCTGCAAAAAATGAACTTGGCAAAGCGCTTGGGAAAGGAAACGAAATTAGAGTTGCTGAAATAAGTTTGCCTATTCCTAAACAAATAAGAGCAAAACGCCAGCAAGAAGAAGCAGAGAGATTAGGGCGACAGCAAGAAGCAGAACGGCTGAAGCTGCAGGAGGCGGACAGACGCCGACAGCAAGAACCAGTAATAACCCGACAACAGTTTTTAAAATGGGTAGGCTTAGGAGTAGCAGGCTTAGTGACAGCAGTGGTAGCGGGTAAGATTTTTATTAGTAGTCTAGAGTCTACTTCCAAAACTACTGCAGATGCACCTAGTTCTGCGACAGAACAAGCGACACAACCACCATCTGCACAAGCTACACAAGCTGCTCAGAAAGATGCTCTGAGTGAAATCCGCAGAAAACAACTTAATGCTGACATTCGTGCTCGTGAGGGGCGGAACGATGCATTCAATGATGGCAGTGCTACAAAAAGAGCTGCACGTGACATTGAAAGCAAAGTTCGCTCTAAGTTAGAAGCTAATATCCCTAGCGGTCATTTAACAATTGCAGCTTCAGAAGATGGCACAGTAACAGTATCTGGAACTGTAGCTAAAAAAGACCAGTTAGCTAAAATTGACACTTTGCCAAAACAAATCACAGGCGTTACAAAAATTGTTAATAGAGCCACAGTTGCTCAAGAGTGACTCAGGAACAGTACCAGCAAGTAATGGGTAGTAATCCGTCCAACTTCAAAGGCGCAAAACGCCCTGTAGAGAAAGTGTCCTGGAATGATGCGGTGGAGTTTTGTAAGAAACTCAGCCAAAAGACTGGGCGCAAATATCGCCTACCGAGTGAGGCGGAGTGGGAATATGCAGCACGTGCAGGAACGACAACACCATTTTACTTTGGCCAGACGATTACGACTTCCTTAGCCAACTACAATGGGAGTTTCACTTATGCTTCTGAACCAAAGGGCGAATATCGTCAACAAACAACAGAAGTAGGAAGTTTTCTACCCAACGCCTTTGGATTATACGATATGCACGGAAACGTTTTCGAGTGGTGTCAAGATACTTGGCATGAGAGTTATAAAGGAGCACCTAGTGATGGTAGTGCCTGGGTAGATAATGATAATCAACGTTACATGCAGCGTGGTGGTTGTTGGGACTACAATGCAGTCTCCTGTAGTTCGGCGTGTCGCGCCTACAACGTTGCGGGCGTCAGGTACTTTGGCAACGGTTTTCGTGTTGTTTGGGCTGGGGCGTGGACTATTTAGCCCTTGACACTTTAACCCTTTTTACCCTTGCCTTTTTTTTGTCACGCTCTGCGCAATCAAATATTTTTTATTATTTTCAACTTAACAAAAGGCTCAACGATTAGTCAACAGAAAATTCATCAGACTGAAAATCTAAGTTTGTCGGTAGGCACTACCTACTTTCCTATGTCATTCGTAAGCATTGGACAGTAGCCAGCCAACGTGTATTCACTGATGTCAAAATTCTCTAGATTCAATAACAATTACACCTCTGTTTGCAGTGCGATAAGCTGAAGGCTTTAAGCTCCGCTTATCGCGCCTTGCGCGGCTCCCTGGTGGAGCATCGCTCCCCCTAACCCTCCATCAAAATCCCCACTAAAATCTGCATCAATACTTCCAAATCCGTAGGAACTCGAATACAGCATTAAATACTGAGTGACTACCCTAATTAACTCATAGCCGAGTATCAAACCGATCATATAATTTTATTAGTTTAATTTTAGGTATAATTAGTGGCTTTTGATAACGTTTGTAAAATATTAGCAGAAAAATATCCAACTGATTTTGCACATTGGTTGCTACCGGACGAACCACGAAAAGTTAAATTATTAAAAACTGAATTGAGTATCGAACCAATTCGAGCAGATTCTATAACATTTTTACAAACAGAGAATCGTATTTTACATCTGGAATTTCAGACAACAGCAAAATCTGAAACTCCTATTCCCTTACGAATGTTGGATTACTTTGTCAGGTTAGTGCGAAAATATGATGTTCCAATAACGCAAGTAGTAATTTTCTTGCAACAGACAAGTAACGAAATCGCTTTTACCGAAGAATATGTAAATGAGATGACAAATCATCGCTACCGAATTATACGAATGTGGGAGCAAGATTCGGCGTTATTTCTGAATAATCCTGCGTTATTACCGTTAGCACCTTTAACACAGACAGATTCACCCCAATGGTTATTATCGCAGGTTGCCCAAAGTATTGCTAGAATTTCGGATAGGGAGACAAGGCAGAATATTGCAGCTTACACAGAGATATTAGCAGGTTTAAAGTTTGAGAAAGATTTAATTCAGCAATTTTTAGGAGAGGAAATTATGCAAGAATCAGTAATTTATCAGGATATTTTGCAGAAGGGAGATAAGCAAGGTGAAGAACGTACAATTATACGCCAGCTTAATCGGCGTTTTGGTGAAATAGATTCATCATTAATTGATAGAATTCGAGTGCTATCTGTTGAAAAGCTAGATGATTTAGCAGAAGCATTACTAGACTTTTCAGAAGTATCTGATTTAATAGCTTGGTTAGACGAACAAGAAGAAAATTAATTTCAGGTGAGTGATGCGATGGCACGGAGTGCCCGCCAAAGGCGATCGCCTCTCCTAACCCTCCATCAAAATCCCCACCAAAATCTGCATCAACACTTCCAAATCCGTAGGAACTCGATACAGCATTAAATGCTGAGTCACTACCCGTGAGGAACGATGAAAACTCCCAAACTGCCAAATATCGCCTGTTGTCACAGCACCATAAAGAATCGAGTCTTCCGACTCCACCCAACTATCAAGAGCAATCAACTCAGCCGCTAATTGAGTAAATCCCCGTGTTAAGTCTGCCTACTTTGCTTCCACAACCAGCACACTGTGTTTTGATTATATATAGTAGTCCAACTCTCCTCTGAGAAACTGATCAACCTCAATTGGGTACTCAATATTTACTGTAGCTTCTGTGATGTGCGCTACTTCCAGAACGATAGGAGCAATTAAGACTTCACGTCGCGCCGCACTGGTTAAGCTAACACGAGCAATTCCTTCTTCTAAGCGCTGGCGCAAGTCTGGGAGTCTGGTAAATTGACTGAAGGACGCCATTGGTAAATTGATTGTCTCCCTAACCAAACTTACTCCCAACTCCTGCAGAATATCCGCTGGCGCAAATTTCATCAGAAAGTAACTGCGGAAAGTGTAGGTTTCATTAGGTTTTAGGATAGGGGGACGTGGCGTGCGCTTAGTCATTGCATATGCTTTCCATATATATATTGATGGCAGCTATCACTGTTATACCAAGTTGCACTAAATTACCTCACCACCTGCCCCTCTCTTTAATCTACCGTCTACACACCGGATCGCTTTCACCTCACCCTCGCTTGAATCGGCGCTAAAATCTTTCCCTCTCCTTACTAAGGAGAGGGATGCCCGATAGGGCAGGGTGAGGTTTAAGTCGTGAATGCAACATGCGTATTACTATTGCTAAGAGTAGTGCGATTGAGGAAGAGCGATGCTGCAAAGCAGCCGCTACGCGATCGCCTTTAAAAAGATTAAAATCCGCATCAAAGTGATATTCTATACTCTATGTTAAAAAACTGAATTCGTGAAAACTGACAGCATTTTCTATCGCCTATTTCAAGAATTTCCCAGCATCTTCTTTGAACTCATCGGTGAACCACCACAAGAAGCTAACGCTTATCAATTTTCATCAGTTGAAGTCAAGCAAACAGCCTTTAGGATTGATGGTGTCTTTCTTCCTACTAAAGAAAGTGATAACCCTTCGACTGCTTTTAAGCTGAGCGAAGCCGAAGCTTCGGCTGCGCTCAGCACAAGTCCGCTCAGGGTGAACCCCATTTATTTTGTGGAAGTCCAATTTCAAGGAGATTCAGAAATTTACGCGCGACTGTTTGCAGAAATCTTTTTGTACCTGCGGCAAAATCAACCACAAAATGATTGGCGTGCTGCGGTGATATATCCTACCAGAAGTATAGATACAGCAGATAGAAAACATTATCGTGAATTCTTTAGCAGTCAGCGTGTTAGCCCTATCTACCTTGATGAATTAGGTGAAGCTGTATCGTTACCCATTTCCATTGCAACAGTCAAGTTAGTGATTGAGAATGAAGATACAGCGATCAACAAAGCAAGGGAGTTGATAGATAGAACTCAACAGGAGATAAGCTCACAACAGCAACAGCGGCAATTACTACAATTGATAGAGACTATTTTAATTTACAAGTTTCCGACAATGAGTCGAGAGGAGATAGAGGCTATGTTTGGATTGAGTGAGTTAAAGCAGACAAGATTTTATCAAGAAGCTTTTGAGGAAGGTAAGCAAGAGGGACGTTTGGAAGCTCAACTAGAAACAGTACCCCGTTTCTTGGCATTAGGGTTGACTGTAGAACAGATAGCACAGGCGTTAGGCTTGAGCGTACAGGAAGTGCAACAAGCACTGCAACAGCAATCTTCCAATGAGAGTAGTCGTTGAAAAAGGTTGATGGGGATAATTTTCACCTTTGATAGCAACTCAATATTAAGGCGTTCCATGCACTTTCACGCACAGGTACCGATAAACGCGATAATTTCTTCTATACAGCAGTGCTGACTAGGAGAGACCACCATGACATCGCAAGAAATCGTGATCTGGCTACAAGAACGCACGGCTTTAGGAATTCTGTCGCCTGAACCTTTGAATGCGATACGCGAAGCGTCAGCCCTTTGGGCTATCGCCCAAGTTATCGAAGAACAAGTTATCCCACCAAACCACCGTCTAGTAACAGAAGGGACTCCACCAGAAGCGCTTTACATTCTCCTTGAAGGTCAGCTAGAAAGCGATAGCAACAATAAAACCAACCCAGCCTTAGCTATTGGTTTCCTCCCCGGTTCGATCATTCATCTGCAAGAACTCATGTTAGATGAATCGGCTCAGCGTACAATCACAACAGTCACAGAATGTCATTTATGGGTTGTGCCTGCGGATAAATTTCGGGAATTACTCACCCAATACCCCGAAATTGCTCAAGCTGTTTCTCGCCAAATGGCACAGGAATTGGCTCAACTTACCTCTGCTCTCACCTACGAACAAGAACGTTCCACTGCGTTGCGACCATATTTAGTCCCCAAGGCGGAACGTGGAATTGTGGGAACAAGTCGCTATGCTGTGCGCCTGAGACAGGAAATTCGAGAAGCTGCTAATGATCGCAAGTCGGTGATAATTTTTGGGGAACCAGGGTTAGGAAAAGATACTATAGCTGCTCTGATTCACTTTGGTTCCAAACAGCGACGAGAACCGATTATTAAAGTTAACTGTAGTATTCTCCAGACAAGCGGTGCTGATTTGTTTGGTCGCACCGGAGGTAAACCAGGACTGCTGGAATGGCTTGGGGAAGGCACTTTAGTTCTGAACAACATTCAAGAAACACCGCCAGAGTTGTTACCGGTGTTAGCAAGTTTACTAAAAACGGGCAAATACACCCCTGTAAGCCGTTCGGGAGAAGCAACTCCTGAACCCCGTGTCAGTAATGCTCGCATCTTGATAGTTGCAGAAAAAACTCAGCCGCAAATTGAACGCTGTGTCGGTCATATTATCAAAGTCCCACCACTGCGGGTACGGAAAGCTGATATCAAAGCGCAGATTGAATACTACATCAGTCTTTACACTCGCTCAAGAGGTATTTCTAAACCAAAAGTCACGCCAGAAGCTTTGCGCCGTTTGCAGTCCTATGATTTCCCTGGCAATTTGAAAGAGTTGCAAAATTTAGTGGAACGGGCGATTGTTCAAGCTGGGGAGGCAAAAGAACTCACAGAAGAAATTTTCTGGGCAGTTGATACTAAGAAGAAGCAATTTCGGGTGAATCTGTTGAATGCCTATCCTGAATTACGAAAGTTTCTTCGTAGTCCTTGGTGGCCTGATCGCATTAACTATGGTTTTACTTTAACAGCATTTGCCATCCTTGTAGGAGTATTGTTTTTTGGTCCGCAAACGCGCGATCGCAATTTCGCCCTAAATCTATTTTGGGCTTGGTGGTGGCCTTTCTTCCTACTAGCATTTCCCTTTCTTGGTCGCGTTTGGTGTGCAGTCTGTCCCTTCATGATTTACGGGGAAATAACACAAAAACTCTCCCAAAAGTTCTTTCCTGGAAAACTTAAACGCTGGCCCAGACATCAAGCGGAAAAATGGGGCGGATGGTTTCTCTTTGGGCTGTTTACTCTCATTTTCCTATGGGAAGAACTCTGGAATTTAGAAAATACAGCATATCTTTCTGGTTGTTTGCTGCTTTTAATTACCGCCGGTGCAATGATATTTTCTGCCATTTTTGAGCGGCGGTTTTGGTGTCGCTATCTTTGTCCCATCGGTGGAATGAATGGGTTATTTGCTAAACTCTCCATGACAGAACTACGAGCGCAACAAGGTATCTGTTCTGCCACTTGTACCACGTATCAATGCTACAAAGGTGGACCTCAGAAAGGAGAGGGGATGGAAACTGGCGGGTGTCCGTTGTACTCTCACCCAGCACAATTGGAAGATAACAGAGACTGCGTGCTGTGTATGACTTGTCTCAAAGCCTGTCCCCATCGTTCTGTTGAGTTCAATTTACGTCCTCCTGGGGTTGAATTGTGGACAACTCACATACCCCATAGCTATGAAGTCGCACTGTTATTTTTACTATTAGGTGGAGTATTCCTCCATCACTTAAGCGAATTGCAGTCTTGGCTGGGCTTACATTTGGATTTAACCCAGTTTTTACCTCACTTGGGATTATCTTTGCTGGCTCTGCTTATCCCAGTGGCTATCCCTTTTTTGGCATATGGAATTATGCAAATATTATATCTAAGTAACAAAGGTTTAAAGTCCACTCAGCAAAATCCGAAGCCGCGACGATTTGTAGAGCTTGCTTATGGCTACTTACCACTCGTACTAGGCGGAAACTTAGCTCATTATCTGCGTTTGGGTTTAGGGGAAGGAGGGCGGATTTTGCCTGTCACTTTTGCGACTTTTGGTTTGAAGAGTGAACAATTATTTACACTGGTGGCTCATCCAGCGGTAATTGACTTTTTGCAAGGTAGTACCCTGATTGTTTCAGTTCTGTTAACGATAGTGTTAACACAAAAAATTGCTCGTCAACCGATGCGTTCGCTCTTTTGGCAACACTTAGCTGCTATTGGACTAGGAGCCAGTATGTGGGCGATTATTGTATCTGGTTTATAGGTTTGTAGTGAGCACTTATACGCGCGTTGTATTCATACGTATTACCCTCCGGGGAAGACCTCCGGTCTCGCTGCGAATCGCGCCAGATGCAGCCCGGTGGGAGACCCTCCTGCAGCAGGTTGTCGTCACCTCACCCCGCCCTTACGGGCACCCCTCTCCTTGCTAAGGAGAGGGGCAGGAGGTGAGTTTTTGAACGGAAGTATTAAGCACCATTGCTACACAAATTTGAATTTTGAATGAGCGAATTTTGAATTATTTATGGCAAGTTTTATAGAACCACCACGGTTACGAATTGGTGAAGACAGCGAAGAAGAACGACGCGCCACTTGGTTAGAACTTTTCTATGATTTGGTGTTTGTCGTTGCTGTCTCTCAACTCGCCCACTATCTTCACGATCATGTTTCGCTATCAGGTGTTTTGGGATTTGTAGCTCTTTTTATTCCTGTTTGGTGGTCATGGATTGGTACCACATTTTACGCTAACCGCTTTGATAGCGACGACGTAACACATCGGTTACTAACTGCTGTGCAAATGCTGGCTATTGCTGGACTAGCTGTCAATGTCCATCACGGCTTAAGTGAAAGTTGCACTGGCTTTGCCCTTTCCTATGCTCTCGGTCGAGTTGTACTTGTTGTAGAATATGTCCGCGCTGGATGGCATATTCCCACAGCACGTCCATTGACAAATCGTTACGCCACAGGTTTTACAATTGCAGCTGTCCTTTGGGTTATATCAGGATTTGTACCAATTCCTTGGCGTTTTGTATTCTGGACATTGGGACTCATTATTGATTTTGCCACACCTCTTTCGGCACGCAAGCTACAGCTAGAACTACCTCCCCACTCCTCTCACTTGCCAGAACGTTTCGGACTGTTTACCATGATTGTCTTGGGCGAAGCAATTGTCGCGGTGGTCGATGGAGTTTCCGAGCAGAACTGGGATGTTTTAACCGTAATCGCCGCAGTGTTCGGTCTATGTATCGCTTTTAGCTTATGGTGGGTGTATTTTGATAACCTTGGTGGCACACCTATTCAGAAGGCGCGGACAGAAGGACGGGTAACCATTTTCAATGTCTGGCTTTACACCCATCTACCCTTGGTTATGGGTATTGTTGCTGCTGGAGTCGCCGTGGAACTAGTATTGTTGAGCAAGCCAATGCTAGCGCTATCCGATGCAGTACGATGGCTACTTTGTGGCTCCATAGCATTATGTTACCTAGGTTTAGGTATTCTCCACCGGATTGGGGTCATCCGCTACTGTAAAAGCCGTGCCAAGTTTCGCATTGGAGCAGCACCTATTATTTTGGCGATCGCACTTTTTGGTAAAGATTTGTTACCTGTTGCGGTCATTGGACTGGTAGCCTTGGTTTGTGCTGTGCAAGTTGTGCAAGATGTAACTCAAAGTCGTCCTACAACACGCTTGGTTGAGCCAGAAATTTAGTTTCAAATACTTGATTAGAATTAGCCGCCGCGCAAGCCCCCTATTTCGCTATAGGTGGGGCACGGCTTAAAATAAGTAGTAATACTCGAAAATAAGCGGCGTTGGACGAGCAATTAAGCATGAGTGCTTCCATGAGAGATATTATCACTGTCTACATTTGGTTTCCCAAGGAGTTCTTAGGTCACGCTTCAATGCAGGTAGGCATAGATACTTATATAAGCTTTTGGCCTAACAAAGAAATTATAAATAGGTCATCAATGCAGACTAGTCAAAGTATTTTTAATCATAAAAACCAAAACATTAATCAACTTTTATTCCAGCATTTGGCTGATATTAGAAGTACTAGTTATGAAGACGATTGTTTGATTTTAGGTCAAGCTGACTCTCAAAGAGAAGCAGACTGCAAAGTTGAGTTATTTAACCTACCTAAGGAGCCGATAAAAACATTTTGGAGAGAATTTACCAATCAAAAAAATTCTTACCACTTGATAAAAAGAAACTGCTCATCAGTCGTTGCAGAAGCTATAAATGAAGGCTGGAAAGCTTATATCGGTAAGGGTAAAAACGCAGGTAATAAAAGCTTTGCAGATTTTGAAAACCAAGTTGAATATAAAATTCCGGATTTTGAAGCTTTAAGCTTTACGACAGCCGCATTAAATTTCGGTAAATTGCTTTTTTGGTCTCCAAAACAAGTTTTACTTTATGCACAAATGGTCAAAAGATTAACAGATTGAAAAAAAATACCCTCAAATTTGCAATTATCGTGTTGTCAGCTACAGTTCTACCAGAGATAAATAAGCAAAAATGAGAAGAAATCTCTAAAAATGCAGCTTTATCCTGTAAGTCATGCTGCCATTACATGAAACCTCGAATCATTGTCTGTGGATTAAGTCGCACTGGATATAAGGTCTTTCGTTTGCTGCGACAACAGGGGGCGTTCGTCGTTGGCGTTCATCATCAACCCATTCCAGGCGAATCATCAGGAGATCTGATTGTCGGCGACTTGCAAGCAGCTAGTACCCTAACAGCAGCAGGAATTCAGCAGGCACACACTTTGGTGATTGCTGGATCTAACGATGAACTGAATCTGTCAATTATGATGCAAGCGCGGGTGTTGAATCCGCAAATTCGGATTATCAACCGCTTTTTTAATACAAATTTGGGCGATCGCCTAGATAAAGCTGTCCCTAACCACTTAAGTATGAGTGTTGCAGGTTTGGCAGCACCCGTGTTCACCTTTGCGGCTTTAGGAAACCAAGCAATTGGACAAATCAAACTTTTCAAACAAACTTGGCCTATCCACGAAGAATATATAGATAAAAATCATCCGTGGCTAGGTCGCAAGCTGAGTGATTTGTGGAACGATCGCTCGCGGATGATGATTTACTATATGCCAGTCAAGGGCGAGATGGATTTGGTTGCTGCAGTGTTGTCTGGACAAGAGTTAAAGGTGGGCGATCGCCTGATCATTGGTACTCAACCGTGTATCGGTTCCACCCGCAAATCAGTCATTGCAAAACTTCTCAAAGTCCTAACCAATTTGCGCCAGTTCAAGAAACACGCTGAATCAGTTGTGGCAATGACTATTGTACTTTTTGTTATTATTGTGATTGCTACTGTCACCTACACTTCTACGAATACAAATATTTCTATTATCGATGCCCTCTATTTTGCAGTAGGCATGATTACGGGAGCAGGTGGTAATGACAAAGTAGTACAAAATGCTCCTGGCAGCATTAAATTATTTACCGTTTTCATGATGCTGATTGGGGCTGCTGTCATAGGTCTATTGTACGCGCTGCTCAATGATTTTGTTTTGGGTAGTCGCTTCAAGCAATTTTGGGATGCAGCACGAGTTCCTCACCGCCATCACTACATTGTCTGTGGCTTGAGTGGAATAGGTATAAAAGTTGTTGAGCAACTCTCTGCAAGCGGACATGAGGTCGTCGTGATTGAGCGCGACTCTAACAACAAATATGTCAACACTGCTCGTGGAGCAGGTATTCCTGTCATTTATGCTGATGCTAGTTTCTCAGCCACACTCAAAGTCGCTAATTTAGATTCTGCTGCTGCAGTGCTTGCTGTCACAGGTAACGATGCGACTAACCTAGAAGTTGCCCTTAAGGCAAAAGGCATGACACCCCAAGTGCCAGTCATAGTCCATTACGCAGACCCCGATTTTGCTCGTATGGCACAAGAGGTGTTTGACTTCGAGGCAGTCTTGAGTCCTGCTGAACTCGCAGCCCCAGCCTTTGCAGCTGCTGCACTGGGTGGAAAAATACTCGGCAATGGCATTACAGCAGATAGTCTTTGGGTTGCTTTTGCAACTTTGATTACACCCGTACACCCTTTTTGTGGTCAGCTGGTGAAAGATGTAGCCATGTCTGCTGACTTTGTTCCTTTATACTTAGAGACGAATTACCAAACTCTTCACGGCTGGGATTTACTGGAAATGAGTCTGAGCGCTGGAGATGTGTTGTATTTAACAATGCCAGCAACACGGTTGTATCAGTTGTGGCGTAGTGCGCCACCGCAGCTTATGGCGAGTTAGCTGCAGCGAACTGGAAACATAAACGCCCGAAACTGCAAACGAAGTAGCGATTATCTGAACTAATCCGTTCAAAAAAATATCTGTTTTATCCAAACATATATGTTTAGTTGAAATCCCCATCATCGATTCCAAACAAAATATTGAATCGACAGTCTGTCGATTAATTACCTCTGGTTAATCGAACGTGTTCTAAAATCTGCTGCTTGCGCTCAACCGAGTTGGATTTAGAATTATTAAAGCTGCTTGTACTCCGAGCCACGTGCTCCAGAATTCTTTTTTGACGGTCAGACTGTGAAGCCATAATTTACCAAGTTAACTACAGATTACTAGAGCAAAAAATCTTGATTAGCAAATGCATCCATTTACGATGGTTTGAGCTTTGCCATGATTTTTGCTTCATCTTAACGCGGAGACTTACAGCCTTCATAATTCTTTAGGAGGAATATAAGATAAAGTCTTTATCTTTCATCGTTCAACCTTACCAGCAAACAATATTAAACACTTTCCATCCACGCAACACACTTGTGCATTTGCTGACTCATAGTTTCCACATCAGCATGATACCTACGCCCATGACCTGGAAGCACCCACTCAAACGAGTAGTTAGCCAGATCACGCATCGATTTAATTTGCTCTGACCAAGAGTACCAACAGTGATGGGGAAAAGCAATGAGTTGCTTGAGACTATCAGACCATGCCAAATGGTCGCCAGTAAATAAAAACTTGTTTTTGTAAAGTAAAACAGTGTGTCCTTTGCTGTGTCCGGGAACTGGAATAATGAGTACATCAGGGGCTAACTCAAATGGTTCTGTTCCTGTCAGTTGAATTTCCACATCGCGAGTCCCAGAAGTAATATCATCCTCGTGGAGGATGCGCTGACACTGAAAATGCTCTGCGAATTTTTGATGATCCGCCACATCATCTCTGTGAGTCAGGTACATATAACGAATTCCCCCCATCTGTTCCAAACGTTTCACCAAGGGAGGAGTAAACCGAGGAGAATCTACCAGAATATTACCCTCAGGTCGTTCAATGAAGTAGCTACCAGCGCCGTAAGAGTTTTCCGAATGATAGCCGCAGTGGTAGACATTATCCTCTACAGGAATAGGAAAACTGACTTGAGCAACTTTGACATCTTGGGGCTTTTCAACTGTACCAATGGAACTGGTGGGACAAGCTAACAAAGCTTGAAGCGCTGCTAATCTTTGAGCCTCATTAACTGGTTGGTGATAAACCACCGACTGTTCATCAACTTCTGTAAACACCTCTGGAGCCATCCACCGGCACGTATCACAATCTATACAGGAAGTATCAACATAAAAATCGCCACTGACATTTTGGGGGCGACGCAGATTTAAATGAGCCATATTAAACCTCTTTCACCCAACGACTTGCTGGGAAGGGAACAAACCCTGTATCTCCAGGTTAGCAAATGCTTGGAAGAACTCGTCAAAAAAGCAAAGCACCCAGAGGTTCTCTGAGTGTAAGTAATGATTATTCTGATGTCGAAACTTGTAATCGTTCGATTAAATTAAAGTTAAAGCATTAGTAAACCTTAGACAGGCTTAAAAAATTAGATAAAGTTTGGTAGTTTGAAATGAAAATGTTATAAAAAGCAAGAATTTACAGAATCAACCCTGGTATTCGCCGAACTAAGACTATTTAGCCTATTCAAGACTATTTATAAGAATCAGTCAGTTGTGATTCTTCGCTTTCTAAGCCAATCAAGCGATAAATGAA
>NZ_QMEB01000041.1:13651-31053 GCF_012912135.1 Brasilonema bromeliae SPC951
AAGAATCAGTCAGTTGTGATTCTTCGCTTTCTAAGCCAATCAAGCGATAAATGAAGCTTAAAACTTTCTTCATGGTCTACACCGGAATTTTTTTTATTGTTTGAAATGGTCAGGTCAGGAAAATCAAGAATTTACAGAATCAACCCTGATACTTGTCTATCCAAGACTATTTATAAGAATCAGTCAGTTGTGATTCTTCGCTTTCTAAGCCAATCAAGCGATAAATGAAACTTAAAACTTTCTTCATGGTCTACTCCTTAATTTTTTTCTTGGTGTCTTGATACATATACATTCAACATGTCTGCTTGCGTTTCCAGAAAAAAACTATCTTTTTATTGGAAGTCCTAAAATATTCCAATCATTAATATCAACAAAATGTTAAAAAGTATTGACAAAACGGACATTGTTTTATTTACCCCTCTAGTAATGCCGCAGTACAGCATATTCGTCTGCACAGAAACTCAGTTAGAGTGAGAGTAAGTACTTTTGTCACTGAAAATAATTTTTAGCAAAAGTCTGGTCAAGCTGGGCGGCGGTAAGAATTGTGGATATTAATCGCTGTATATTAGTTTCTGATACTGCTGTGTTGATTAAGCTGTCGGCTATCAGCCTTCAGCAGTTCTGAGTACAAAGTACCGAGTGCAGCAAACTGCCTGCGGAGTCGTAGAGATAGCTGCCCTGCAAGCGTTTACGGCAAGCCCAACGGGCTTTACGGCAAAATCGCCTTTCGCAGAACACTTGTGTCTACAATTCTTCTCCACCCTTGGAGAGTGTCCGTGGCGTCTACAGCACTTCCTACTCAGAACTTTCTGCACACTGACTGCTTTTAGCTTAAGGGTTTTATTTCATTTTGAGTGGATGAAAAGAGGTAAAAAATCGTGAAAGCATTGGTGCGTTTATTAACAGTCTTTAGTTTGTTGTTGGGATGCTTAGGATGGCTGGGAACAGCTCAAACAGCCCAAGCAGCTGATTTGAGCTTAACTGCTTTTCGTTCAGTTCCAGTTCTGGCAGCTGCAAGCCTCCGCAACCCCGCAGATGAAAACCTAGCAGAGGTTTATGGTAAAAAAATTGATTTGAATAATACCAACGTGCGAGCTTTTCAAAAGTATCCAGGACTGTATCCCACCCTCGCAGGGAAGATCATAACAAATGCTCCTTACCAAAAAGTCGAGGATGTGTTGGATATTGCCGGATTGAGCGAACATCAGAAACAAGTTCTGCAAGCTAACCTAGACCACTTTACCGTGTCAGAAGTTGTACCTGCCTTCACAGAAGGAGACGATCGCTTCAACAACGGTATCTACAGATAATCCCATTTGCAGATCATTAAGCTGCTATGTGATCCACTCCTTTTTGGGAGTGGAAATTAGTTTATTTAGGAAGAGGGACAATGAGGATAAGAGGACAAGGGGAATTCCCCTACTCCACGGTAGTCGCCTGGCTCGGGGGGAACCCCCCTTCGGGAACGCCCGTCACCTACGGCGGGAAACCCTCATTCAGTGCTGGTCTCACCGCACGGCGCTGCTCCCCTACTCCCTCTACTCCCTCTATTTCCCCTACTCCCCACACCCCCTGCTTTGCCTCAAACAGATATTAAAAGCCAATTTGATGTTATTGTTGTCGGTGCTGGTGCTGCTGGACTATACACAGCACTGTGCATGCCTGCCGAGTTGCAAGTCGGCTTGATTACCAAAGAAACAGTTTCTCTCTCAGCTAGTGATTGGGCGCAGGGTGGAATTGCTGCGGCGATCGCCCCAGAAGATTCTCCTTCTCTACACATTGAAGATACAATCCAAGCGGGCGTCGGTTTGTGCGATCGCCCTGCTGTGGAATTTCTCGCCAAACAAGCTCCCAGCTGCATTCAATCCCTTGTCAACTTAGGGGTCGCTTTTGATCGTCATGACAGCCATTTAGCTTTAACCTTAGAAGCGGCTCATTCCCGCAACCGCGTTCTTCACGCTGCAGACACAACAGGTAGAGAAGTCACGACTACTCTCACAGCTCAAGTCCTGCGACGCCAGAACATTCAAGTTATTCAACAAGCCTTGGCTTTGAGTCTATGGCTAGAACCAGAGACACGCAGATGTCAAGGTATTAGCCTGTTTTATCAAGGTCATGTCAGATGGATCAGAGCAAATGCTGTCGTTTTGGCAACAGGTGGAGGGGGTCAGGTGTTTGCCCAAAGCACAAACCCTGCTGTCAGCACAGGTGATGGCGTGGCGATCGCATGGCGTGCTGGCGCAATTCTCAGGGATTTGGAATTTGTCCAGTTCCACCCCACCGCTTTAACAAAACCTGGTCGCTTTCTCATCAGTGAAGCTGTGCGCGGCGAAGGGGCGCACCTTGTTGATAACGACGGACGGCGTTTCGCCTTTGATTATCACCCAGCAGGTGAACTTGCGCCCAGAGATGTGGTCAGTCGTGCAATTTTTAGCCATTTACAACGCACTTCAACTGATCCAGCCACTGCTCATGTGTGGTTAGATATGCGCCCCATCCCAGCTGAAAAAATCCGCCTCCGCTTTCCCAACATCATTAAAGTTTGTCAACATTGGGGTGTGGATGTTTTTTCACAACCTATTCCCGTCGCCCCTGCTGCTCATTACTGGATGGGTGGTATTGTCACCGATTTGATGAACCGGACAAACATTCCTGGTTTATACGCAGTGGGAGAAACTACAAGTACTGGGGTACATGGAGCGAATCGCCTTGCAAGTAATTCCCTACTCGAATGTATCGTATTTGGCGCACAAATGGCAGATCTCCAGATTTTTCCAGATGTGAGTCGTGTGTCAAACCTGTCAGAAACTCTTGCTATACGAGAGTTTCGCGCCGATGTAACCGAATGGAAACCCCAGCAAGAACATTTAGAAGTACTGCGAGATAAAATACCACGTCTTCTTTGGCAAAGCGCTGGTATTTGCCGAGAGCAATCAAGTTTGGAAAGCGCGATCGCAACTCTTGAGTCTTGGCAGCAAAATTATATTTCTTTGCCTGTGAGTCAATTTTTGCTGTCTTTGCGTCCCACAGAGTCAGCTCGTTTAGAGATACCTGACGTTGAACGCCAATTGCGGTTGTGGGCGGAAACTCGCAATTTACTGGATGTCGCTTTTTTAATTCTTAAAAGCGCTGCCTTTAGAACCGAAAGCCGGGGAGGACATTACCGTCTAGATTACCCTCAACTAGACCCTGACTGGCAAGTCCACACGCTTATACAACAAAACAACTGGTGGAAATCTCCAGTTTTTGGGTGATTGATCTGTTATATCGAGTTCGCCTAATTACTTACAATAAAACCACCTTACGTTCCTAACCCCTGCCCCTAATCTGCATTGTGTGAGCACTGACTTCCCCTCTCCTTAATAAGGAGAGGGGTGCCCGATAGCGTAGCGTGCCGTTAGGCATAGGGCGGGGTAAGGTTCTTCGTTTTTTATAAGTCTTCATTAGGACATAACAATACCACATAAAAACCAAAAAGTCAACTAAGTCTACAGTTAACATGCATGACTCCAGTTGACTTTTTTGAAAAAACCCAAATTGAAAAACAAACTTGTATCAACGTCGCAAAGAATACTTAAAATTACGCGGACCTGTATAACCGGAAATTTTCGCCAGTTCTTCTAAGGTTTTTACTCCCGGATAAGTTTGACCGTTGATTATCCAAGTGGGATAGCTTTCAACTTTAGCAGCTTTACACGTATCTGTTTGAGCGTAGGGGTTATCCGCAGTAGCACAATCTACGTGACTGATTTCTGCGTAAGCTTCTTTACCAAAGACTAACTTTTGTTCATGACAGTGAGGACACCACCAAGCAATGTATTCCTTGGCACCTATTTTTGTGAGGTGACGTGCTAGAGCGATTTCCGCATCTGTGGAGGTGGTGGTAATTTCCCAACCAACTCCTGGTTTCGGCTCATTTCCGGGTTTGGGTTGAAAGCTGACTTGTGTCCCTTGACCAGAATTTGAGACTGTTGCTGAACCACCATTGTTATTCACACCAGAATAAACGCCTAAAGTAGCAATCAGCGTCACCATGCCAACAATAATGGCAGTAAAGAAAATTTGCCCAATATCGTCCCATGTGCGACCAATGATAGTCAAGACTAAGAGGCTCAGGGAGAAAAGAGCCGAACCAAGACAGTACAGACAAAGTGCTTTAATTGTGAAAAACAGCAGATACATTAAGTAGCCACTGAAGATAGACATGGCGATCGCACCTGCCAAAAGCAATAACCATGTCCAATTTTCCAGCTTTGTCCGGCTAGCTTTATTTTTCGCTGGGTCAACTGCCAAAGGAGCCAAGGCGAAGGTCGCCATACTAGCGTAAGCGAGAAAGCCAAACAAAGCTAGAGGCAGTCCCAAAACTGTAGCATAGGGGCTAGAAAGTACTACATCACAGCTATTGGTGGGGCAAGCGGCAGATCCTTGTGTCAACTTAACAACGGTCAGATAAGCTGTTGTTAATGCGCCACAAGATGCGATCGCGGCAATTAATATCCGCGACCATTTATGAATCCAAGGAATAGAACGACGGCGACTCATAAACTGCAATAAAAAATTGGGAATGAGATACTAGGAATTGGGAACGAGGAATTGGAAATGATTAGCTGTTAGTTGTTAGTTTTTTTACTCATGACTTTCCACTAACCACTACACTTGTTCCCCATTCCCAACTCCCCATTCCTCAGTTACGAGTATAGCTTTAGCTCGGAAATTGATTTGGTTTCACCTTTTGAGTTCCAACCTTTACGTGCAGCTTCCACAAATTGACTGACTCGATTTGGATCTATCGGTTGCTCACGACGACCGTGGCGTTTCAAAGCACTGGAAACAATGACACCATCTGCCGCCTGTATCAGTGTAGCAATGTTTTCTAAACTTGCTCCACTACCAATAAACACTGGAGTGCCGCTAGCAGCAGAAGATGCCAATTCCAAATCTTCTGGGCTTGTAGGATGACCCGTCGCCCAACCAGATATAATCACCGCATCTGCCAAACCGCGATCAATGGTGTCTTGCACTGCTGTGGTGAGATTCACAGCACTCAAGGGACGAGCATGCTTGACCAACACATCAGCAAAAATTTTGACATCGCAGCCTAACTCCCGCCGATAGCGTAGGAGTTCATAAGCTTCTCCCTCAATAATGCCCTGATCGGTTGCCATAACACCTGTGAGGACATTCACGCGGATGAATTGTGCTCTGACACAACTGGCGATCGCCATTGCACTTCTAGCGTCGTTCCGTAAAACATTTATGCCTACAGGCAGCGTTACCATATTTTGTATCCGCTGTACCAATATAGTCATGGCACTCACAACCGCTGGATCAACCTGGTTTTTGGGAAACGGCGCGTCGAAGAAATTTTCTACAATAATACCGTCAACCCCTCCACTTGCCAGGGCTGTTGCTTCTTGTTCGGCACGGTCAACCACTGCTTTGAGGCTACCTCCCCAACGGGGCGAAGTAGGTAATGGTAGTAGGTGAACTACGCCTATAATTGGTGTTCGGGTTTTAAATAGCTGATATAAGTCCACGTCTTTAACCCGCTTTGCGGAGTCATCAGTCCTGAGTCATTCATCATTTGTTATTATTACTGGTGACTATTGACTATTGACTCATTATTCACTACTAATTAATGAAGTTTGCTTTTTATCACGATTTGTTTCAACTAGCTCTTAAACAATTTTATTTGTGATTTGCACAACTCTGGCATTTTCGACAACTTGCCTGTACTGTTTTCTTTGAGTTTGGATTTTGAATCACCTACCTCCTCCTAGTAGATGGGATTTGGTGCCAAAGTTTCCATAAGATATGTTAAGATAGTATAGATAAATAAGAGGAGCGTGCCACTCACCAGACGCGAGGCAGCTTTTCGTGGATAAGGCATCTCGCCTATCACTTCTTTCAGGCATTGCCTGAGTAGAGGGGTAGCATTACCGTTATGCAGGCGTTATAACGCGCTATTTTCCTTAGGGTAGCGACTTCTCAAAAAGCGCCACACACAGTTGGTTTTGGCGAGATGAATAGTTCAGATCATTAAACCTGACCAATGTCCAAATCGAGAGTGGCTTCCCAATAGGTAAATTAACAACACACACGTTGCGGTAATGTAAAATACCAAAAGGCAGTTTATTAACAAAGATTAACGACTAGTGTCAAAGTTATCAAAACTCTGCTTATTTTCCCTTGACCAACAGATTAATAGAGCTATCATAGCATGAACTCTATCTTAATCATGGTTGTAGCTCCCTGAGGGTGTATATGACTAGAAAGTCATAGCAAAATCAAGAGGTTTCGACCTTCCTTAGGGGGTTTTAAGCAAAAAACTAGCCCAATAACCGTTGAAGTACATGAAAAAACCTAAAGATTTTTGTGAATATGGGTGACAAGGCAACAATTGCAATATCTCACTTAGGCTGTGAGAAAAACAGAGTAGATACAGAACATATGCTCGGACTGCTAGTAGAAGCAGGGTATGGCGTAGATTCTAATGAAGAGTTAGCAGAATACGTTATAGTTAATACATGTAGTTTTATTGAAGCGGCAAGAAAAGAATCTGTTAGAACTCTCGTAGAACTGGCAGAGGCAGATAAAAAAATCGTGATCACAGGCTGTATGGCGCAGCACTTCCAAGAACAGTTGTTGGAAGAGTTGCCTGAGGCAGTAGCAGTGGTGGGAAGCGGGGATTATCACAAAATAGTAGATGTTATTCAGCAAGTAGAACAAGGTAAGCGAGTTAAGCTCGTTAGTTCACAGCCAACCTACATTGCTGATGAGACCACACCCCGTTATCGCACCACAACAGAAGGAGTGGCTTACCTGCGAGTTGCCGAAGGTTGTGATTACCGATGTGCTTTTTGCATTATTCCCCACCTGCGGGGGAACCAGCGATCGCGTACCATAGAGTCAATAGTTACCGAAGCAGAACAGCTAGCAAGTCAAGGTGTACAGGAAATCATTTTGATCTCCCAAATTACCACCAATTACGGTATTGATATTTATGGCAAGCCGAAATTAGCTGAATTACTCCGGGAATTGGGGAAAGTCAAAGTGCCGTGGATTCGTATACACTATGCCTATCCAACGGGACTGACCCCAGATGTGATAGCAGCAATTGGTGAGACATCTAATGTCTTACCTTACCTGGATTTACCCTTGCAGCATTCCCATCCAGACATTCTCCGCGCTATGAATCGTCCCTGGCAAGGACGGGTGAACGATGGGATTATCGAACGCATAAAAGAGACATTACCAGAAGCTGTGCTGCGAACGACGTTGATTGTCGGTTTTCCAGGAGAAACAGAGGAACATTTTGAGCATCTGTCGCAGTTTATCCAGCGTCATGAATTTGACCATGTGGGTGTGTTCACCTTTTCAAAAGAAGAAGGAACACCTGCCTACAACCTACCAAATCAGCTGCCCCAATTCGTTATGGATGAGCGGCGGAACGTAATCATGGAACTGCAACAGCCGATTTCTTTGAAGAAAAATCAACTCGAAATTGGCAAAGTCGTTGATGTTCTGATTGAACAAGAAAATCCTGTCACAGGACAGTTAATTGGTCGTTCTGGCAGGTTTTCCCCAGAAGTAGACGGGCAGGTATTTGTAACGGGAGAAGCACGGTTAGGAACCATCGTACCAGTAGCTATCCAAAAAGCTGATGCTTACGACCTTTATGGTCAAGTTGTCACCAACTAAGTTGTCATTTGTGAGCCAGCCGTTGCCAAGTTGGTTTCCAACAGTGGGGCGAGTGACGTTCGCTCGTAAAACGCACGCGACTTTGAACAAAAGACGTGTCATAGGCATACCGGAAGGGTTCTTTGTCTTTTGACAAATCACAAATGACTTATCGAAAAAGTAAATGAAAATACAGGAGAGTTGATGAATCTTTCGTTTTTAGATTTAGGAATTTCACAAGAGTGTGTTCAGCAGTTAGAAAAACTAGGCTTTAGCGCACCAACAAACATCCAAGCGCAAGCAATACCACATCTGTTATCAGGTCGTGATGTCGTCGGTCAATCCCAAACTGGAACGGGAAAAACGGCAGCATTTTCCTTGCCAATCATAGATCAGGTGGATGTGACTCAAAAAGCTGTCCAAGCTTTGGTTCTAACACCAACTCGTGAATTAGCTATTCAAGTTCACGACGCGATCAATCACTTCATTGGAAACCAAGATTTGCGGGTTTTAGCAATCTACGGTGGTCAATCGATAGATCGTCAAATTTTACAACTCAAACGCGGCGTTCACATGGTCGTAGGTACGCCAGGGCGAGTGATAGACTTGCTGGAGCGAGGCTGTTTGAAGCTGGATCGGGTGAAATGGTTCGTGTTGGATGAAGCCGATGAAATGTTAAGCATGGGCTTTATCGATGACGTAGAGAAAATTCTCTCTCAAGCCCCCAAAGAGCGCCAGACCGCTCTATTCTCGGCAACAATGCCTCCCTCAATTCGTCAGTTGGTCAACAAGTTCTTACATTCGCCAGTCACAGTAACCGTTGAGCAACCAAAAGCCGCTCCTAACAAAATTAATCAGGTGGCTTATCTTGTACCGCGCCACTGGACGAAAGCCAAAGCACTACAGCCCATTCTCGAAATGGAAGACCCAGAAACGGCTTTAATCTTTGTTCGCACCAGACGGACAGCAGCAGAACTCACCAGTCAACTGCAAGCAGCTGGTCACAGTGTCGATGAATACCATGGTGATTTGTCGCAACAAGCGCGGGAACGGTTATTGACACGGTTCCGCAATCGTCAAGTACGCTGGGTAGTCGCAACGGATATTGCAGCACGAGGTTTGGACGTTGATCAGTTGTCTCACGTCATTAACTTTGACTTACCCGATAGTGTAGAAACATACGTTCACCGGATTGGTCGTACTGGTCGAGCTGGTAAAGAAGGCACAGCAATTTCTATCGTGCAGCCCTTTGAGCGACGCAAGCAGCAAGTGTTTGAACGCCATAATCGGCAGACTTGGCAAGTGCTGTCAATTCCTACACGGACACAAATTGAAGCACGACAAATAGAGAAATTGCAAACTCAGGTGCGAGAAGCATTGGCAGGTGAGCGTTTAGCTTCATTTTTACCAATGGTGAGCGAGTTGAGTGAAAAATACGATCCTCAGGCGATCGCCGCAGCAGCATTGCAAATTGCTTACGACCAAACCCGTCCTGCTTGGCTGCAATCAGAACCTGACGTTACAGAAGAAGATCTCGTACCGCCAACTCCCAAACCCAGACTGCGGTCAAACAACCGTCGCGGCGAGTCTTCAGGCGATCGCAATCGCTCCAGTTGGGTTGCATCCGACGCCAGCAATACAGAAGGAGGACGTGGTACTCCCAAGCCTAAATTGCGGACAGGACGTCGCGAGACTTCGGTGTCTCCAAAAAAACTCGGTTCCGGAGCAGCAAGAGAAACAGCTTCCTAGGTTTTAGTTATGAGTCATAAGTCATGAGTTCCTGACTTTTGGCTACCGGCTTTTCGTTCAGCAAAAGGTTGATAAGCTTATCAACCCGGGCAATTTCATCATCAGTCAAAATCAGCCCAATGTGCCAGCATGGTTTGTATTGGTTGGGCTGTTTTTGCATTTGTTACTAATGAGTGATTGTCGTAACTTTGCGCCATTCAAAATAAGTCATAGGTGGCTTCTGCCTTTTTTCAAGCCCTGCACTTTATAAAATGCTATGACTATAACCACAGCAAAACGTTTTACTATTGCCGAATATGAACGTTTAGCAGAACTTGGTTTCTTTCGTGAGGATGAGCGAGTTGAGCTGATCAACGGAGAAATTATCCCAATGGTATCGAAAGGTAGACCACATTCTGTTTGCGAAACCCGTTTATTTCGAGAGTTATTCAAGCTTGTTGGAGAACGGGGGACACTACGAGGACAAGAACCAATTATTATTTTTAACTACAACCAACCTGAACCAGATTTTGTGATTGCACAAAATCGAGATGATGACTATCTCAGCGCTCATCCAAGTCCCGTCGATATATTACTGTTAATTGAAATTGCTGACTCTTCTTTAAAATATGATCAAGAAGTCAAATTACCGATTTATGCTCAAGCAGGTATTTCTAATTATTGGATATTTAATTTAGTAGGTAATAGCTTAGAATGCTACAGCGAATCTTATCAAGATTTACAAGGTAAATTTGGTTATCGTAGGAAGTTAATTGTTCTGCCGAATGAATCCGTTTGTCTACCGTGTTTTCCTGATTTATCCTTAGACTTATCAAAAGTTTTTCCCCAGCAATTTGCCTGAAACCATACTAACTAAAATCCCCAAAATTCTATCTACAGGGGGAACACCATACTCAGTCAAGTCGATAATAACGTTTTGACCTTCTAATTTCAGGAATCTCCAAAGACTGCCAGTTGTGACTGCACCATAAATGTTAAAAATGGGATGGTCTTGTTGTTGATTGAACCGTTGAGCCGCAACCATTTCAGCAATGCATTGTCCAAGTCCAGCATTTAAGTCATCTTTTTTTGCTTCTACAATCACTGCAACAGGTGCCGAAATCAGGATTTGTTCAGGAGAACGACTAATGACAAAATCACAAATTCCATTGAGCCCTAACGATTGATCAACGGTAAAATCAATCCCAGAGAATAAACTAATTTCTCGCTGCAATATTTCTCTTAACTCAATTAAAATAGGACAAATAATCATTTCTGACCTTGCCTTCTCTGTACCAAGAGCAATTGCTAATGGTAAACTTTTGTCTAAATATTGAGCAAGATAAGCGCTGGGAGTAATAGCTTGATATTCAGAAAGAAATGTTCCTTGCGTTAGAGTAAGCTTGAAATCCTGCGATACTCTTCTTAGGCTAAAATCGCTATAAGCCATAAACTGTCACACCTTTCATTTGCATACAGTTAGGGACTAGACAGATTGCTAACACTAGTTTTATTAATTTTGAATTTTGAATTTTGAATTTTGAATTATTTATTACTCCCCCTGCAAAATCAAATCCTCCATCGCCAGTTGTAAGTCCTTTGTCAAATCAGCAACCGCTTGCTTTGCATTTTGACGACTCGCCTTATAAACTGGATAACGTTCAGAAACAGATATTGGCTCACCTATCGTTATTTTTACACTTTGCTTGCCAAGTGTTGGACGCCCCAAGGAATTTTCGCCTCTAATTGTAGTCACCATATTCCATATCAGTAAGGTTGTCTCAGCAAAGCGTTCTGCTGTGGGTTTTTCTCGTATGTATTTACCTGTGACAGCAACGAAACTTTCCACCAGCCTCATATGCCACATTCGTAAATTAGCTTCTTCGGCAATGCGGTTACCCAAAGCACGTTCTAAAGGTGATAGTGCTGTGACATCCTTAAATTCTTCTCGAAAAATATAATTCCAGCCTGCCTGTTCTACGCGCCGACAGCGGTCATTAAAATTCCCTTTGGGTTGTAAGTCAAAATACTGTTCCGCAACACGTAACACGACGTCTAACAAAGCATTGAGACGAAATGCTAAGAGTTCATTGACATCTTTTGCTTCCTCTTGAGTGGGCAGTTTTTGATGATAGAATCGCGTGTAAAACTTTTCCATTAAAGACAATAAATGTTCGCCTAAACGAAACAAGCGTGGATAGAGAGAGTCGAAACTGCTGTTTTCTGAGTGGCTTTCTATGCTTACAGTTAAACCGCTAGTCGCTTCTAATTCACTCAAAAGGTTGGCGATCGCATCCCAAGGAGCCGAGACGTAACTATATTTAATTCCAACTGGTACAATAAAAACCTGCTCATGTCGATTGTCCCCGTGCAAATCTTCAGCACACCAAAACCCGAGTTGAGCAATACCCGGTTCCAATGGGTTGACAATTTCTGAAAGACCATTCGTCGCTCCTTCTGGTGCAGCCGCCATTGGGAACTGACCATTGGCAAACAAATCACGCGCTGAACGTAACCCCGTCCAATCTGCCTTACCTCGCACGATAGGCGTCCCACCCAAGCGTGAAGCCACCCAGCCAATGTAGGAACCAGCCCATAGAGGAATTCCCCGGTCGTAGATAAAATGAGCGTGAATCGGAGGCTGTAGCACTACACCCTTGTGTCGTGCTACCTTTGGCAAAATGTGGGAAAGCAGGTAGACCAAACAAAGTGGGTCTTCTGCTTTGGGATGGCGAAATGCGATTAAAAAACGGATTTTGCGATCCTGAAACTGGCGATAAAGATCCAGCAAAACTTCTGGGTTGTCTGCTTCAATATGACTAATTGCTGTTCTCCAGTGTATTAAGCTGGGTAGGAACAACTGGCAGACTCTTAAAAACCAAGGGTCTAGCGCTGGAGGAATAAATTCTAGGGGTGGCTGTGCTTCTTGAAACGACATCAGGTAAATTTGTTTTCTCCTGAAGCTGCAAGCCTTCATTTTAAACTGTAACTGAAATAGAGATTATCGAATTTGGAAAGGGGACAAACGATGCGACTGTCACAAATGTTATTTCTCACACTCAGGGATGATCCAGCAGATGCTGAAATTCCCAGTCATAAACTTTTACTTCGTGCAGGATACATTCGTCGCATCGGTAGCGGTGTCTATGCTTATCTTCCGTTGATGTGGCGAGTACTGCAAAAAGTCTCCCAAATTGTCCGGGAAGAAATGAACGCTGCTGGTGGACAAGAATGTCTCTTACCCCAACTTCAACCCGCTGACTTATGGAAGGAGTCTGGACGCTGGGACACCTACACTAAAGCTGAGGGGATCATGTTCGCCCTCAAAGACCGCCGCGACCAAGAACAGGCGCTAGGACCGACTCACGAGGAAGTCATTACAGCAATTGCTCGTGATATGATTCGTTCTTACCGTCAGCTGCCACAGCTGCTCTACCAAATTCAAACAAAGTTCCGCGATGAAATTCGTCCCCGTTTTGGTTTGATGCGCGGACGAGAATTCATCATGAAGGATGCCTACTCCTTCAATGTAGATGAAGAAAGTCTAGAAAAAACTTATCAGGATATGCACATCGCCTACAGTAATATACTGCGGCGGTCTGGCTTAGCTTTTCGTGCTGTGCAAGCTGATTCTGGTGCAATCGGTGGTTCTGCTTCTCAAGAATTTATGGTCTTAGCGGAAGCAGGCGAAGATGAAGTCCTCTACACTAAAGATGGGCAATACGCGGCTAACGTGGAAAAGGCGGTTTCTTTACCACCGGACGCCCAACCCTCTGCATTTACCAATTACGAAAAACGAGAAACACCAGGGACGGAAACAATTGAGAAAGTCTGTGAATTTTTGAAATGTTCCTCCACCCAACTTGTGAAAAACGTTCTTTACGAAACAATTTTTGATAATGGAACATCAGTATTAGTGCTGGTGAGTATCCGAGGGGACCAAGAAGTTAATGATGTCAAATTACAAAATGAATTGACAAAGTTAGCTCCCAAGTATGATGCGAAAACGGTGATTAAACTTGCAGTACCAGATACAGAAGCTCAAAGGAAATGGGCTAGTAAGCCTTTGCCCCTAGGCTATATTGCTCCTGATGTTGCAGATGATTACATTAAGTCTGTCAAGGATATCGCACCTGGCTTTTTACGTTTGGTCGATAAAACAGCAGCTGATTTAAAAAACTTTGTCACGGGTGCAAATGAATCTGGTTCCCACGTCGTCGGGGCAAATTGGGGTGAGCAATTTAAGTTACCAGAGTTAACCGTGGATGTGCGGAAAGCAAGACCAGGCGATCGCGCAAAGCACAACCCAGAGGAAACTCTAGAAAGTGCTCGTGGGATCGAGGTAGGTCACATATTTCAACTGGGCACTAAGTATTCCATAGCAATGGGTGCAACTTTTACCAACGAACAGGGTGAAGAAAAACCTCTACTGATGGGTTGTTTTGGTGTAGGTGTGTCACGCTTGGCTCAAGCTGCTGTAGAGCAATCTTACGACAAAGATGGAATTATTTGGCCAGTGGCGATCGCACCTTATCACGCGATTGTTACAATTCCTAACATCAACGACACCCAACAAGTGGAAATCGCTGAAAAACTCTACGCCCAACTCAATCAAGCCGGAGTTGAAACCTTGCTTGATGACCGAAATGAACGGGCAGGAGTAAAATTCAAAGATGCTGATTTGATTGGGATTCCTTACAGAATTGTCACTGGACGAGCGATCGCCAATGGCAAAGTCGAAGTTGTTGAACGAAAAAGTCGCAAATCACACGAAATTGCCATCGCTGACGTTGTATCTACACTAAAGCAGTGGATGAAATCAGGGAACAGTGAACAGTGAACAGTTATCAAGCAACTGATAACTGACAACTGACAAAACGAAAACATGGAATTCTTCGCACTCCTTGTATCTGGCTTGTTAGGGTTAGTGACTCCGGTAGGACTGGTGGTCGATCAGACTGCTGAAAATGCTATTCGTTCTCAGTTGGCTCAAGTTGAACAATTGCAAGTGCGAGTTGACAACGCCCCTACTCATCAATTGCTGCAAGGTAAAGTGGCAAAGGTACGTGTTGCTGGGCGTTCTTTGCAACTCAAGAAGTGGCAAGACATTCGCATTGCAGCTTTAGAATTGGAAACTGATGCAATTGAATTAGAACCGCGCAGTCTGGGAAAAAAACGACCATTATTCAAACGACCTTTACAAGCTGGTGTCCGTTTGGTGTTAACTCAACAGGATATCAATAAACTCATACAATCACCTCAATTTCTGGTGATGTTACAAAAGCTAAAAATTAATACAGGCGGTTATTCAAACACAGCGCCGAATTCTGTCTATCATTTTACCAAGCCAAATGTAAAATTTTTAGCCGACAACCGGTTGAGTGCTCAAGTAGAATTACAGGATAGAAGTCTGGATAAGCCCTTGTTAATTAGGGTGGAATCAGGATTTCGTATCGTTGGTGGCAGGAATATCCAGTTAGTTAACCCAATTGTGGCAGCCAATGGAGAACAGGTTCCACCTCAATTTGTCAACACAGTTGTGAACAATCTCAACAAACGATTGGATTTAAGCAATCTGGAAGGTGACGGTCTACAAGTGCGAATCCTAAAATTGAATATGAAACCAGAAGAGTTAGAGATTGCCGCATTTTTGCGAGTAGAGCCATCTTCTAGGTTTTTGGAAACCCCTAGTTTATGAGTATCGTCGTTAACCAGGCTTCTCCTCATACAAATACTATTTCAGCCTAAAGGTAGGTTTTCAATATGAAAGAACAGCAAGGATCTAACCGTTTCTCTCCAGGTATTATTGCAGCTATAACAGCAGCGGTTATTGCAGTGGGTGGTGGTATAGCTTTTTTTGCCAGCAAACCCGCAGATAATAATAATAATAGTGCTCGTATTGCTCCTCCTAATAATCCCCCTGTACAAATCCCTGTTCCAGCAGTAAGTCAACCTCCAGTATCAACAAACCAGGTGGGTACTGAGCAAAAGGCTGAAGTTTTTTGGCTGCAAAATACAGGTAGTGGGTTTAAGTTGGTTCCCCAAACAGTTCAAGTCAAAGCTCTCGGGAAGTCGCCTAACGAAGTTTTAGAAGGAGCTTTCCAACAGTTATTAGCTGGACCAACAGAAAGCAGCGAAACTACCACAATTCCACAAGGAACAAAGCTACTGGGTGTTAAGGCAGCAAGTGATGGTGTCCATGTCAATTTATCAGAAGAATTTGAAAGTGGAGGTGGTAGTTCTTCTATGATGGGTCGCGTGGGGCAAGTTGTCTACACCGCTACGGCTGTAGATAAGAATGCCAAAGTCTACATTGAAGTAAACGGCAAACCTTTAGAAACTTTAGGCGGCGAAGGTCTGGAGTTAGAACAGCCATTGACACGTGAAAGCTTTGATAAAAATTATTCACTGTAAGTTAGGTAAACAGTTTCATCCCCCGGTTTCAACCGAGGGATGAATTTTTTTAGAATTCCTCAACAGATGACTATAAGTTATAACGGGTGAGCAGTTCCTATCCGGAGCATAAGGGGTAAAGCGAAAGGGGGAAAGAATTATGAAAAAAGCTTTCCCTTTTAACCTTTCCCCTTTCCCATAAGAGTGGCAATTGTTACTTTTGCAATCTTGTTTATAGTTTTTTCTGTTCAACCAGTATATAAACGGACTTTTGGGGTAATAAATACCATCTTACTGGAGTTTAGACTAAATTCTATTTTTAAGGCTACAGCCCTTGTATAGCATGCATTTTAGACTTCAGAATCAGAACCCGCATATAAATTAGAAAAGCTTGTCTGGATAGGGGTTTGGCGGTTTGATAAGCAAAATTAGTCTAAACTCCAAATCTTAGTCACCTGAAATGTTTACTGCTTAGGGCTTGTTGTCAAAATTATTATATCCTGTATAACAGTACCTAAGAAGATGAATCATGTCAGTACTTCGTATCCTTCATGTAGCAGGGTCTCCATCCAGTGATTTTTACCGTGAATTATCACGCAATTACGCCCATAGCTGTCTGGTAGCTACGGCAAATCCATCGCGCTACGAATTTTTAATTGCATACATCACACCTGATGGCCTGTGGCGATTTCCTTCCTCTCTGAGTCTTGAAGATATTGCTGTCGCCAAACCGCTTTCTCTGTTAGAAGCTATACAGTTTATAACGGCGCAAAACATTGACGTTATGTTGCCACAAATGTTTTGTCTGCCTGGAATGATTGAGTACCGCGCACTATTTGACTTGCTTAAGATCCCTTACATAGGGAATACTCCGGATATCATGGCATTAACAGCTCACAAAGCCAAAACCAAAGCAATTGTCGCAGCAGCTGGGGTCAAAGTTCCTTCTGGAGAAGTGCTCCGCAAAGGAGACGTTCCCACAATTACACCTCCAGCAGTCATCAAACCCGCAAATGCCGACAACTCTTTAGGGGTGTCCTTAGTCAAAGAAGCTAGTGAGTATGACGCTGCCCTCAAGAAAGCATTTGAATTTGCTTCGGAGGTGATCGTAGAGACATTCATTGAAGCCGGTCGAGAAGTCAGATGCGGTGCCATTGTCAAAGATGGGGAACTCATCGGTTTACCCATGGAAGAGTATATGATAGACCCCGAAGTCAGACCCATCCGCAGCTATACTGATAAATTCAAGATACCCATCGAGGGCGACTTGGCTTCAACTGCTAAGAATTATGTCCCTGGTTGGATTGTAGATATTAATGACCCGATCACCCAAAAGGTTCAGCAAGAAGTTAAGAAGTGTCATTTGGCTTTGGGCTGTCGCCATTATAGTTTATTTGACTTCCGAATCGACCCACAGGGACAACCTTGGTTCTTAGAAGCCGGGTTGTTTTGTATTTTTGACCACAACGCGGTGGTTGCCTGTACGGCGAACAAAGTAGGAATTCCTTTAGATGAGTTATTTCAGACGATGATCAATGAAGCGTTGGGCAAGATTATGATACTCGACAAATTACCCCTTTGAAGAAACACAGGGGCAAAAC
>NZ_QMEB01000391.1:0-1258 GCF_012912135.1 Brasilonema bromeliae SPC951
GATGTATTCAGGGACCAAAGTGTCTATAAAACGCGCTTGGTAAAAATGGAGCCCATGACGAGAATCGAACTCGTGACCTCCCCCTTACCAAGGGGGTGCTCTACCGCTAAGCTACATGGGCATGCGGTACCGACTCATTATGGCTCAATTGAGCCTATTAGTCGCACCTCCTAAGGTTGCCTTTAGAAATCAAGGTCTATTTAGGGGGAACAAGTTTGGGCAGAACTGGATTCGAACCAGTGTAGGCTTGCGCCAACGAGTTTACAGCCCGTCTCCTTTAGCCACTCGGACATCTGCCCATAAGCCGGTGATGGGATTCGAACCCGCAACCGACGGTTTACAAAACCGTTGCTCTACCATTGAGCTACACCGGCATAACGCCCTGTGGGGGGCGCGAACGGGAATTCTACTAGTTTCGCTTAAACCCTGTCAATGGCGCATGATGCGGCTTCAGGTCAAGCGCTTGCTTCTGGAATAATTTTTTCTTGCGGCGAAATCTCAAATGGCACGCACACAGCCTGTCGTGAAAATTTTGATCGACTTAGATAACTTTGCGTATCAATAAGATTTATGTTGCAGAGACCTACGCATCACGCCACACAATTAAGATGGCAGCATGCTGCGCATCGCTGAAGAATGGAAACCCGAGTCGCCCGAAGAAGAGTCTCAGCGCGCCTACTTCTTTTTGCACATGGTTGGTGCTCAATGCATGGAGCATCTGGAACATGTTCTGGAAGAATCGCCGCGACCACTTGGCGTGATATCAACTGAAAAAGTTTTGCACGCAGTCAAGTTTATTTGCTGCGTATCGAGTCACCTAGCCGTTCTCGAGCAGGCAGACGGTGCCCCTCAGATTTGGATGAAAGAGTGGCTGCTTCATGTGCACAAGCAAATCGAAGAGATGATTCCAGAGCATTCGATGTTCGAATTGAACTCGTTTTTTGCGAATTTGGATATAGACGAAATTTGTCGTTACGCGACTGAACAAATTTGTCTAATTCTCACGGTGCGTCGACACGAATTTCAAGACATTCTCTGGGACATGATCGAAGAGGACAAAGAATTTCGCAACGAGATTCTAGTCACATCCTTTAAGGAATCGACAGACGCGCTTCGCGAGCACGCGGCGCTTTTTCCTTAGCCGCGCTTTGACCTACGACTGCACCAATCCCTTTACCTGTAGCTGTCTGACAACTTCGTAGAAAACAATGCCGGCAGCGACAGAAGCATTAAGAGACTCGGTTTTTCCAAGCATTGG
>NZ_QMEB01000391.1:1268-1855 GCF_012912135.1 Brasilonema bromeliae SPC951
AGAGCATGTCGCAATTCTCTTTGACCAATCGGCTCATTCCCGTACCTTCGCTGCCAACTACTAGTGCAAGCGGTCGCACCAGGTCTGTCTTTGTATAAAGATCACCCTGGTTAGAATCTAACCCTGCAATCCAGAATCCTGATTCTTTCAGCTCTTCAAGTGCCTGCACAAGATTGTGAATGCGCACTATAGGTAGTGACGCGAGAGCGCCGGCGCTTGTCTTTGCAACGATACCGGTAAGACCTGCAGCGCGCCTGGACGGTAGAAGCAAACCTTTCAAACCAGCTGATTCAGCCACTCTTATGATGGCACCAAGATTGTGTGGATCTTCTATACCATCAACAATTGCGACAACACTTCCATCTAATGAATCAGGTGATGCCTTTTTCAATTCAGTCAAGAAGTCGCTCAATTCCCAGAATTCAGCAGCACTGATCTGCGCCGCGACGCCCTGGTGAAGTTGGCTCGGACCAACTAACGCGTCTAATCTTCGTCGATCGCAAACAACGACTGGAATGCGTTGGGACTTTGCAAGTTGCTTGATACGTTCAACTTTGCGATCGGGATGATCTAAAGTGACCAAATAG
>NZ_QMEB01000391.1:1865-2259 GCF_012912135.1 Brasilonema bromeliae SPC951
GCCATGAACGGATTCGCCAGCAGCGGATTCGCCAGCAGCGGATTCGCTAGCAGCGGATTCGCCATCATCGGATTCGCCAGCAGCTGATTCGCCAGCAGCGGATTCGCCATTATCGGCTACGTCATCATCATCGTCGTCCAGATCAAAATCGCTGCCGTCGTTTTCGCTATCCTCTAAAAACGCGAGCACTGCGTTTTTACCGAAAATCATTTCGGTGCCATCTTCCGTGCGAATCTCGTCATCATTTATATGTGTGTTTTTCGATTCGCGTCCGCTTCCTGCGCCACTGCGAGCTCCATCCTGACGTGTTCTAGCTTGAGGGGCACGGTTTCGAGAATCAAAGCCGCCGTCGAAGCGTCTTCCACGTTCACCCTCAAAACGATTTTGTCCGCGA
>NZ_QMEB01000392.1 GCF_012912135.1 Brasilonema bromeliae SPC951
GAAGTATACTTATCATTTTTCTACATGAAAAGTTTTGTTTGTCAATTAAGTTTAATTATGATTTGATAAAAAAAATCATTTGTTGTTATTTATTCGTTTTAGACTGGTAACAAATAACTAACTCTAGCTTACTTGTCAGGAAAGACACAAACTGTAGTTAAATCTCATAAGTTTCATTTGTCTAGTCAATCGGTTTTGCATCCTCATAAGGAGTATCAGTCGAAATTTGTACAATTATGCGACTAACTTTGAAAATTTTTGAGAAATTACCCATATATCCCAAGCTAGATATTTGTCTGTATAAAATAACAAGAAGATAAAAAACTCCTTATTTCTATCGGTGGATGCAAGTTTGATAAAATATCATCTATCTTTGGTTTTGGAAAATAAAAAAAACAATCTGCAAATTGTCAGAGTTTGACAGATGCAATTCCCTAGAGTAGCGAGTGTAACTATGAGTGAAATTAGTATTGTTTTAATTGAGGATCATGACCTGACTAGAATGGGGCTAAAGGCTGCATTACAGTCGAGCAGCACACTTAGAGTGATTGGTGAAGCACCAAACGGAACGAAAGGACTAAAACTTTTGGAAACAGCTAAGCCAGATGTAGCTGTTGTGGATCTTGGTTTGCCCGATATTGATGGGATTGAACTCACCCGAAGATTTAGAGAGTTCCAAAAACAGACGGGTGATTCAGCAACGAAAATCCTTGTTTTAACCATGGATCATTCAGAGGATGCAGTACTTGCTGCTTTTGCAGCCGGAGCTGACTCCTATTATATGAAGGATACAAGCATTGATAAGTTGACGGAAGCAATTCAAGCAACTCATACAGGAAACTCCTGGATTGATCCGGCGATCGCCAACGTAGTATTGCAGCAAATGCGGCAAGGTATTCCAGAAACTCAGCAATCTGATCAGCCTAAAACTGTCAAAATCGAAGCGCTGCCATCAGAGTACGAGCAAGTTTTGGAAACTTATCCACTCACACAACGAGAACTAGAGATTCTAGAGTTGATTGTAGCAGGATGTAGTAACGGACAGATTGCTGAGAGACTATACATCACAGTTGGTACCGTTAAAACTCACGTTCGCAACATCCTAAATAAACTTTGTGCCGATGATCGTACCCAAGCTGCTGTTCGAGCTTTACGTTCCGGCTTAGTAGCGTAAACCATATGCGTATTTGGATTGAGTCTGGTCAGTTATCACATTAGCCCAATCTAAATCACACACTCAGCACCCTACTCTCAAGAGGAAATGCACTGTAGAGTTTTGCCAATCCCAGTCACAATCTGAGCACAGATTGAATGATTAACAACAGGTCCAACACTCTACAGGTCTACCGAAATTATTCGCCGCAGTGCCCCTAGCTTCTAGCTATGGGGGTGTAGCGGCAGGGGAATTTATTCCCCGTCCTAAAAACCATCCTGACGATTATTAGAATTGCTGTAGGCCGAACGCAAGCTTAAATTGCTGCAACAGCGCGTTTCCAGAAAACGTATTGGCTCGAATAATTGGCACAAAGCACAAAAGAAAGTTGCTTTATTGCATGAGTACGTTGCCAACAGTCGTAAAGACTTTCATAGAAAGCTGTCTCATCAAATCTGTAACGATGCGGGAATGGTATTTGTTGAAGATTTAAACCTTGTCGCGTTATCTCGTGGAATGTTAAGTAAACATTGCCTAGATGCCGGATTTGGTCAGTTCTTCAACATTCTTGAACAAACTTGTTTCAAACGCGATGTCTATTTTCAGAAAGTAGATGCACGAAAAACAAGTCAGATTTGCCCAAACTGCGGAACCGAGACAGGTAAAAAAGAATTGTCAGAGCGTACTCATGTTTGTTCACATTGCGGCTATACAACCGATAGAGACGTTGCAGCCGCTCAAATAGTCGCAATACGCGGACTTGCAGCCGTAGGGCATACGGTCAAGATGCGCGGCTTCGGGTAAATTCATTGGAATCCCCGTGACGCAAGAATCCCCTTGCCTTTAGGCATGGGGAGTGTCAATTTGCACTTCCTCTAACGTGCGTGCTAGGTTTCATATCAGTCATCCGAACAGTTTCTTGAGTGGTGAAACAATCCAACTCTTGAAGTTTTGCAAAAATTCTTTGAAATTAAAAAGAGCTAAAGCTCTACAGTCCACAATTAGGTTGTGCTGCTCTTTAAGAAATAAGAAATAGATATTGTGTCTTAACTCACATCTTGCACCTGGAAATATGGATGTCAAAACCAAAACTACGTGCA
>NZ_QMEB01000393.1 GCF_012912135.1 Brasilonema bromeliae SPC951
ATCAACCAAACTTACCAGCAGTAGAGGCAATCAGGAATGCTGCGTAGGTAAAGACGTAGCCCACAGCGAAGTGAGTTAAGCCCACCAAACGAGCTTGAACGATCGACAGAGCAACGGGCTTGTCTTTCCAGCGAATCAAGTTCGCCAAAGGAGTACGCTCGTGTGCCCAAACCAAAGTTTCAATCAACTCTTGCCAGTAACCTCTCCAAGAGATCAGGAACATGAAGCCTGTCGCCCAAACTAGGTGTCCGAACAGGAACATCCAAGCCCACACAGACAGGTTGTTCACGCCGTAGGGGTTATAACCGTTGATTAATTGAGCGGAGTTCGCCCACAGGTAATCACGGAACCAGCCCATCAGGTATGTAGAAGACTCGTTGAACTGTGCGACGTTTCCTTGCCAAATACCTAGATGCTTCCAGTGCCAATAGAACGTCACCCAACCTACGGTGTTCAATGCCCAGAACGTCGCTAGGTAGAACGCGTCCCAAGCGGAGATGTCGCAAGTACCACCACGACCTGGACCGTCGCAGGGGAAGGCGTAACCGAAGTCCTTTTTATCGGGCATCAGTTTGGAACCACGCGCATCCAAAGCACCTTTTACCAGTACCAGAACTGTTGTGTGGATCGCCAACGCAAAAGCATGGTGAACCAAGAAGTCGCCAGGACCGATGGTTAAGAACAGGGAGTTGGTGCCATTGTTGATGGCATCCAGCCAGCCTGGTAACCAAACGTTAGCGTAGTTAGGCCAAGCAGTGGCTGCAATGCTATCTGGATTAGATAACAGAACGTTCAAGCCGTAGAGCACTTTTCCGTGAGAAGCCTGAATGAATTGTGCAAACACTGGCTCAATCAGGATTTGCTTCTCTGGCGTGCCAAATGCTACCACTACGTCATTGTGGACGTACAGACCCAAGGTGTGGAAGCCCAAGAACAACGAGACCCAACTCAGGTGCGAGATGATTGCTTCTTTATGCTTGAGAACACGGTCTAGTACGTTGCCTTTGTTTTGCTCGGGGTCGTAGTCACGTACCCAGAATATTGCCGCGTGAGCAAAAGCACCGAGCATCAAGAACACAGCTATGTATTGGTGATGCGTATACAAAGCTGCTTGGGTTGTGTAGTCCTTAGCGATGAACGCGTAAGGAGGCATCGCGTACATATGCTGCGCTACCAAGGAAAGAGCGGTTCCTAACGCTGCCAGGTGAATAGACAACTGGAAGTGCAAGGAGTTGTTATATGTGTCGTACAGTCCTTGGTGAGGCAGGTTGAACTGACCTTCGGTTTTGCTGCCAAAGAAATTCTTGGCGTTGAGCATTTCTTTGATGCTGTGACCAATGCCGAAGTTCGTCCGGTACATATGACCGGCAATGATGAAGATCACCGCGATCGCCAGGTGGTGGTGAGCCATATCGGTCAGCCACAGTGATTCAGTCTGGGGATGGAAACCACCCAAGAATGTTAGAATCGCTGTCCCTGTACCTTGAGATGTACCAAACACATGGTTTGCTGTGTCCGGGTTCTGAGCGTAAACAGCCCAGTTTCCTGTAAAGAATGGTGTCAAACCTTCTGGGTGCGGCAGGGTGGTTAGGAAGTTGTCCCAACCTACGTGCTGTCCACGAGATTCGGGAATGGCAACGTGAATTAAGTGACCTGCCCAAGCCAAAGAACTCACACCGAACAAACCTGCTAAGTGGTGGTTCAAACGTGGTTCTGCACTCTTAAACCAAGCCAAGCTCGGACGGTACTTGGGCTGTAAGTGCAACCAACCAGCGAACAAGAAGACAGACGATAGTACTAACAGGAACACTGAACCTATATACAGCTCATTGTTCGTCCGCATACCAATGGTGTACCACCAGTGGTAGATGCCGGAGTAGGTGATGTTGACTGGATAGCTCGCGCCGCCTTGGGTAAACGCTTCTATTGCTGGTTTCCCGAAGTGGGGGTCCCAGATTGCGTGAGCGATTGGACGGATGTGAAGAGGATCTTTTATCCACTGTTCAAAGTTACCTTGCCAGGCCACATGGAACAGCAGGCTCGATGCCCATAGGAAGATGATTGCCACATGACCGAAGTGAGTCGCGAAAATCTTTTGGTAAAGATTTTCTTCTGTCATGCCATCGTGGCTTTCAAAATCATTCCCCGTTGCGATCGCATACCAGATCCGACGCGTCGTCGGATCCTGTGCTAGATCCTGGCTAAATTTTGGAAATTTTGTTGCCATA
>NZ_QMEB01000042.1 GCF_012912135.1 Brasilonema bromeliae SPC951
AAATCTAGTTTCTTGGTTTTTGTTGATTAATTTATTCCTTGGAAGTCCCTTATTGATTTGTTTGATTCAAGCATTTGGAATTTCATCTTAGTATGCTAATACTTTTATTTTGATTAAAGTTGACAAAATGTTTCGGAAATGCATGTTTTACTTACTGAATTTGTTTGGTTCAAACATTCAGAATTTCATCCTAATTTCATCTTGATCTGAGAACCTGAGTTATAGGAGTGAAATCTGTAAATACTTACTTAGATGTGAAAAAACAACAAATCATATCTAAGCCGAATTTAGGTGTGAGAGAGAAAAAATTATGACAACACAATTGCGGAACGTTCTGAAGCTAAGTCCGGTTGTTCTGGCAGCCACATTCTTCACTGCGAATAGCGCTATGGCTGCAGAAGTCAACGAACAGGTGACTTCCGTCTCTGTGCTGACATCACAATCAGACAACATTGGTCAAGTAACATCTGTTTCCCAGTTTTCCGACGTACAGCCAACAGATTGGGCATTCCAAGCATTGCAGTCTCTGGTAGAGCGCTACGGTTGTATTGCAGGTTATCCCAATGGTACCTATCGCGGTAACCGCGCTTTGACCCGTTATGAGTTCGCGGCTGGTTTGAACGCCTGTTTGGATCGAGTGAATGAACTGATTGCAACAGCTACTGCCGACTTAGTCAGAAAAGAAGACCTAGCTACCTTGCAGCGCTTGCAAGAAGAGTTTTCTGCTGAATTGGCTACCCTGCGTGGTCGTGTTGATGCTTTAGAAGCTCGTACTGCTGAGTTGGAAGCAAATCAATTCTCTACCACGACAAAACTGGTTGGTGAAGCGATTTTCAATATATCTGACATTTTTGGTAGCGATAATCGGGCTGTTCCCTCTGGTGTAAACCCGGCAACAGCTCAGGACTTGAATTCTAATACCATTTTCGCTGACCGGGTTCGTCTGAACTTGCTCTCCAGCTTCTTTGGCTCAGACCAGTTACAAATCCGTTTGCAGTCCCGGAATATCACTCCTTATGGTACGAACGTAACGGGTACTAACATGACCCGTCTAGGGTTTGATGGGAATGAAAGCAATGACAATTTGCTCGAAAAACTTAACTATGCTTTCAAGTTGGGTGATGCACTAAGTGTCAAGATTGATGCTACTGGTGGTCTCTTATACGAAAACATTAACACCTTTACCCCTGAGTTCAACAGCTCCGGTAGGGGTGCTATCTCTCGCTATGGTCGTTTCAGCCCGATCTATCGTGTAGGTGAGGGTGGTGCAGGTGCAACATTAGTCGTCAATCCCAAAGGACCTATCACTGTATCAGCGGCTTATCTAGCCGACAGAGCTAACAATCCTAACGATGGATCAGGTTTTTTAAATGGTGGATATGCAGCCCTTGGTCAGATATCCTTCCAGCCCAGTCAAGCATTTAATATCGGTTTGACCTACGCTCGCACTTACCAAAATATAGGAAATGTTGCCAACAATAGCATTAACCTCTTTGGCTCTACAGGAAGTCAGTATGCTAATAATCCTTTCGGTGGCGCTGCTCTGACTGCTGACCACTATGGCGTAGAAGCCACCTTGAGACTAGGTCCCAAGGTTACGCTTGGTGGTTGGTATGGTTACAGTGAGGCAGAAGCTAAGAGCGGTCCTAGGGAAGGTAATAATGCATACTTTGAGTACTGGGCTGCTAATGTTGCTTTCAAAGACTTTGGCAGACAAGGTAGCGTGCTTGGTTTTGTCTTTGGTCAACCTCCTAAAACAACTGGTAACGAGTTCGTTCAAGCAAACGGTATTCGTCGTCAAGACAGAGACACATCATATCACTTAGAGGCACTGTACAGACTGCAACTGACTGACAACATTGCTGTTACTCCTGGTGTGTTGGTGATCTTCAACCCAGAACATAACGACAGAAACGATACCGTTTATGTAGGTACACTGCGTACTACCTTTACTTTCTAAAATTAGCTCTACAGCAACTCTCACTCTTTTGGGGTGGGGTTATGTAAAAAAAGCCTGCTTATGCGGGCTTTTTTTGTATGACTCAACTGATGAGTGTTGCGTTTCTTGTAAAAATCCGGTTTAGGGGTTTTTAGAACCCCAGATGGATGCGTGCGGAGAAACGCAGATAATTTACAGGAAGTTTATTGAGGATCGAGATTTGTTGGAGAACCAGTTCCGGAGGAGTCATCGTCCGAAGGACGCTTCACTTTGGGGCGATCGCTACTCCAAGCCCACCATACGCAACCACAGTGACACTGGTAAAACTCCTGCCATTTGCGACGATAGTTTTCCGTCATCACAGGCGAACGACGATTTATCCAGACTTGTACAGCTTCTAAGCTACTGGAGTGACAGTTAGGACAGCAAAATTCATAAGCATGAATTGCCGTGTTTGTCCATTCAGGTGGGGTTGGAGCAAAAGCATCTATATTCATTAGTTATAAGTCGTTTGTCATTAGCTATATCAATTATGAATGACTACATTGAAAGCCCATAAACCAGGTATTCTAAGCATAAGCATATATTATAAGTTGTATGAAAGCTGATATTAACATGGAAACAAACGTTGAAATTCGCCGTTTGCTAGATATAATGCCTGCTTCTGGTCGAATGATGACAAAAATCGTTATCAAGCCCGAACAGACAAAAGTGATTGACGCAACATTTCCATTACCTTGGAATAAGGAAAGACCAATCTATATTAATTTTGATTTATGGCGTCGCCTGACGAAACCGCAACGCGATTTATTACTATTGCGGACTGTTAGTTGGTTGACGCAAGTCAAGTGGTTTAAACCTGACATTTATCAGGGTATGGCGATCGCTGGTGTTTTGGGCGCTTTTGTAGAATCAGCCCAAGCAGATCCAGTGGGTATAGTTGTTGCTGGTGGATTAACTACGCTGTCTATGCTTCGCATTTGGCGGACTAACCGATCCCAGCAAACAGAGTTAGACGCTGATGAAGCTGCCATTCATGTCGCGCAACGACGGGGTTACTCAGAAGCTGAAGCCGCACAACACCTGTTATCTGCTATTGAGGCGGTGGCAAAAATTGAAGGGCGTTCTGGATTAGAGTTTACTGAGTTGATTCGTAGCCAAAATTTACGAGCTATCCGCTAAACAGTGGACAGGACTGGACAACCAGTAGCTACCGTTGTAGAGATAGCCACGCTTAAGTACTTTGAATACTACGTTAAAAAGGTGATGGCATCTCTAGGTGCTTTCCAGCTTAGGGCTACTGCCGTCAAGGATTAAACAGGTCTATTTAGCTAAGCCAGTGTTCTTGACATGACAAGCCTTTTTAACTTTGGCGAGGACAACATAACCCGGTTACCGGAGGACAAATGTCTAACTTCGTATTTGTAATTGACACTAACAAAAAACCGTGTGACCCAGTACCACCTGGGCAAGCAAGACGGTTACTAAAACAGGGGAATGCAGCAGTATTTCGCCGTTACCCATTCGTAATCATCCTGAAATATCCAGCCTCACTGCATCCTGGTCCTCACCAATTGAAGATCGATCCAGGGTCGAAGACGACAGGGCTTGCAATTATACAACAAGACAAAGTGGTGTGGGGCGCACAGTTACAACACAGAGGACAAAAAATCAGCAATGACCTCAAAGCACGCAATGCTGTTCGGCGTAGTAGACGTAATCGCAAAACCCGTTACAGACGACCGCCGATAAAAAACAGAGGTAAGCGTCAAAGATCTAAAGGGTGGTTGGCACCTAGTTTGAAATCTCGTGTCTACAACATCATGACTTGGGTTTTGCGAATCAAAAAGTATGTCCCAATTACCGGGGTATCTCAGGAGTTAGTCAAGTTTAACACACAAGTTCTGGTCAACCCTGAGACAACCGGGATTGAGTACCAACAGGGCGAGTTGTTTGGCTACGAGGTACGGGAATACCTGTTGCAGAAGTGGGGTAGGAAGTGTGCTTACTGTAGTGCAACTAATACTCGCTTAGAAATTGACCATATTCACCCAAGGTCTAGAGGAGGTAGTAACCGCGTCTCTAACCTCACTATTGCCTGCCATGAGTGCAATCAAGCCAAGAGCAATCAAGATATTCGTGATTTCTTGGCGCAAAAACCGGATGTCCTCAACCGTGTACTCAGTCAAGCAAAACAGCCATTGAAAGATGCAGCATCTGTTAACTCCACTCGTTGGGCGTTGTTTAACCAACTTCAACAGACAGACCTACCCGTGGAAATTGGTACAGGAGGAAGAACGAAGTACAACCGCACCCGGTTGGAACTGCCCAAAACCCATTGGCTGGACGCAGCTTGTGTTGGTACACAAGACATGTTGACAGTCCTCACCTCTCAACCACTATTGATTAGCGCCAAAGGCTGGGGAACTCGTCAAATGTGCATAACCAACAAGCACGGTTTTCCCATAAAGCATAGGGAGAGAAAGAAAGTTTTCTTTGGATTCCAAACAGGAGATATGGCGCAGGCAAATCTGCCAAGGGGCAAGTTTGCAGGCACTCATGTAGGACGACTAACTGTTAGAAAAACTGGGGTTTTTGAGATGACCAAACACATTGGTAAAGTCAGCCCAGTTAGACATAAGTACTGTAAAGCTATTCATCGAAATGATGGCTATATGTATGCATTTTCCACTATTTCCCACTGAAATGAAGATTAGAGGCGTTGCGATCGCTGGTTTGTCATCAGTGAGTGTTCCAGAAAGTTTTGAACAATAGTTCACGAAATCAAATCATAACTAATAACTGATGACTAATCACCACAATGATACAGTTTATAGTCGTAGCCGTTGACTGCGCTTAAAGATTGAGTTTCAGCAACACAGTTTTTAACTTCCTCCGGTTGAGGAGCATAAAAGTTTACTAACCATAAGTCAAAAGGGCGTGGTAGTGTTTTTAACGTATTTTGGAGTGCAACGGTGGAAGTCTTGGGGTCTTCGTCTTGATGAGCAAGGAGAAATAGCGGTGATGGGGATTTTGAATTTTGTATGGAATTTTGTATGAAATTTTGTATTTTATATTCCCTCGCTATCCCCATCATTTCCCCAATTTGTACATGAGTTTTATGAGTTGTGGCGATGAGTACAGGAACATGGGATGTTTGTTCAATAAGTTGTACAAATAAGTCTGGACGGTAGTATTTTTGATAGCCCAAATTGCAAACAACAGTGATAGCACTAACCAATCCCATCGACAAAATGATGATCACAGCTTTTTTGCCATTTATTCCCCATCTCCCTTTTTCCAAAATGGGATCACGCCAACAAACTGCTAGACTTGCCCCAAGTAAGACTATCACCGCAGGAAAGTAAACAAAGTTGTAACGAGCACCTCGTGTCAAGTCAATACCAAAAAAGTAAGTAAAAAGAAAAAATAAAGCTATAGCCCCTGCAATCAAACCAGCAAACACTTGAACCATCAAACGGGTTTGTGCTTGTTTGAGATAAACTTTAATTCCACGCACCAAAATTGGTACTGCCCAAATGAAAAATATAAGCATCAACAGTCCAGAAACAATCACAACTGCTAACTGTGATGCTTCCACTGGTAGCAAAGAAATCATCGTAATCCATGCTGCCAAAGCTTGAAAAATTGGGTTGATCCAAGCCATTCCAGTACGTGGGCCTTGAATCCATTCAGTCAACTTCCCGCCATAACTATTCTGTAAAAACACTGGGAGCCAAACTAAACCCGCTACAAATGTACCTAGCGCAACAGCGTAGATGCGGAACCAGGGAGAGTAAAGATTTGGGGGAGATGAGGAAGTAGAAAATTTCTCCCTCGTCTTTCTTGTCCACTGTCGCCAAGCAAGAAAAAGTAAAACCAACGCTTCACAGCAGAGGGTGAGAGTGAAAAAGTAATGAGTCGCAATACCAACAGCATTGATTCCCACCCACGAAAGCGCTATCTGGATGGGTATTTGAGTATGGTTTTGGATGTGACGACTGGCAATAACTAAGCAGGCTAAAGAAGCAATCACCCATAAAATTGCTAAAGTATAATGACGGGCTTCCTGTGCTAAAAAAATGCCGTAGGGTGAAGTAGCCATCATTGCAGCCGCTAAATGGCTGACAAGACGAGAACGAAATGCTAGCTGAGTTAAAGCATAAACAGCTGGGATAGATGCTGCACCGAAAAAAGCTGCAAGCGATCGCGCCCCCCACAACGACACCAAACCCTCATGTGTAGGAAACAGCCGCATCCACAAGTGAGTGAGAATAAAGTAAAGCGGCGGATGATTACTTTCAGTAGATAAGTGTTTCCATACGTCTTGTATGCCAGCGGTAGCCAGTGGTTGTAGTGGTTGTAAGAGAACATCAACAGATATCGGCTGATCCAACGGTACTGGCAAAAAGCTATTACCTAAGCTAAATACCAGAGTAGAAAACTCATCAGTCCAAGGTGGTTTAGCACTCAAGTTCGTTAAACGCAAGCCGACAGCAATGAGTAGCCAAATCGCCAGCAGTAATAGAGTTTTGAGTTTTGAGTTTTGAGTTTTGATAATGACATTCATAAATTTTGACACTCCTCAGCCGTCATGCGTGAGGATTCTTAAGAATCTTAATTCTATTGAATCTTGATTCGTAACGGCTGTGCCAAACAGCTTCTAGACAGTCCGGTAAAACCATATGATTTACCACTCATAACTTATCACTCAAAACACATGGCTGTTTGTTCCGTCCTATTTCACCTGAGTCACGCGCCAACTAAGCTTCAAATTCACCCAAAAGTTCCAAACAGTAGCAACAGCAATAGCAATCAGGTTAGCAACGTAGCGGTTGCGAATCACGAAATTAAACACCAAGTTCAACACCAACACATTCAACACCAGTCCCGCAAGACAAATTATGTTGAATTTTAAAAACCGCTTCAAGCGCTGACGCCATTCCTGCTGCTGACTGCTGACATCAGCAAACGTCCAGATGTCATTCCACAAGAAGTTATTCAAAATTGCCACTTCCCCAGCTATGATTTTACTGCGTGTCAGGGGTAAACCCAAAGTCGTTGGGTCACTGAGTAAGTACAGTACTGTCATATCCACAAACACCCCCGATAATCCTACCAAGCCAAAGCGGAGGAAGCGATCTATGGGGAAATTTCGACTAAATTTCGACAGTCTCCCTGTTGATACGCGTAAGCGGATTAAGTGGTGGATGTAATCGACATACTGTTTCCAAGTAACCTTACTTTCACCCTCTTTGCGCTCACTGAACACATACCCAACTTCTGCAATTTTGCCCACGTTTCCGCGCCCGATGGTTTCCAGCAAAATTTTGTATCCCACCGGATTGAGGGTTTTACCGACTATACAGTGGCGACGGAGCATAAAATAACCGCTCATCGGATCTGACACTCTTGAGAGAACCCCAGGTAAGATGATCAATCCTAATAGCTGAGCACCTCGTGATAACAAACGCCTGACAAAACTCCAGCTACTGACTCCACCGCCTTCTATGTGACGACTAGCGACAGCTAAGTCTGCTCCTTCCTCAATTGCTTGCAATAGCTGCAGCAGCACATGAGGTGGATGTTGTAAATCAGCGTCTATAACTCCTAAAATATTTCCAGTAGCAGCTTGCCATCCCCGAATGACAGCGCTGGATAATCCCCGTTCACCCTGTCGTCGCATAACTCGCAATTGGGGATATTCTGTCATCAATGACTGTGCAATGTTCCATGTGCCATCTGGACTATCATCGTCTACCACTATCAACTCGTACTTTCCTGGTATGTACTCATCGAGTAAGTTGGTTAATATGGAGACAATTTTTTGGATATTTGCCGCTTCTTTGTAAGTTGGAATAACTAGAGAAAGTACAATGGGTTCACTATTTGCCTCTGTTGTTGCAGCTGGCAATTCTAATATCTGCAATGAACCAGTGGGTACTGTTAAGAGGGAATTAGGTTGGATGATACTCATTCAAAAAGGATGATATGGTAAACAGATTTCTAGTAGTTTTGTTAATAACACCCTTACCAGGTTGTGGTTAGCGTTATTTTCTAGTAGTTAACTAAGATAAATTTTATTCACAAAGTAGCACTTAGACGCGCATTAGCTTACCAATTTATCTTTAAGCAGCACCTCTTCCTGATTTATACCAGGTTTCCAAATTAGGTAAATAAGGAAACCAGTTGCTACGTATATAAAGAAGGGTGTCATTAAAGAGAGACGAACATTATAATACTGAGGCAATACTACTTTGTACAAGTAATCTTGCCAATGAAGAAAAGGACCTCGATACAGAAACATCACTATATTTATAAGTAAATTATTAGACGGAATCGTAGAAACTCCAGCGAGATTAATAAACATGGATAATACTCCCAATAATTTAATATACTTTAGAGGAGAGTAGACTACTGGAAGAAGAATAAATGGGGTAGCAACCACTAAATGACGTGGACCAAAGCAGACATCACCCGACCATGCATAGTAAGAAGCATTTAACACAAAAATAAAGGCAAAGAAGATAAAACAGAACAGTATAACATTGTTTTTTTGGTAAGTCTTTTTTACAAAGGAACCAAGAAATAAAATCGTCATGGGAAAGTATAGAAAAATTCCTCTAAACGAACTGAATGTCAAACTCCAAATTGTTCCTAAAGAAGGAACAATAAACATGCTTTTTTGGATAGTGTCTTCTTGATTTAACTGTTTGAGAAACAGTGAGTTAGGAGTTTTAAACACTGACCCTGTAATTGTTTGGTTATAGAACATAATGACTCCTAAAAAGATTGAGTAACCCAACAATAGCAAGAAGATATTTGTCAGCAAACTTTTGTTATCTTTCTCTTGAATTCTTAAATATATCCAAAATCCAATTAGTAAAGAGATTGGCACGATTGCAATATAATCAACCATTTGGGCTAAGCCCAAGAAAAGTCCAATAAAAAAGCTATTTGCTTGATTGATAATTAAATAAAAAGCTAGAAAAATAAACGACATTGTGTAGACATGAGACCAAATCCCATTAGTAGAGTAGAAAAAAACTAATGAACCGAAGATGAAAATAAAAACGACCCATAATTTTTTGACAAGATCATTCGTGAAATAATCTAAAGTCTTAAACATTATGACTGCCACAATTCCAAGAAGAGGAGCGCTAACACAAACGTTCGATAAGATATTAAAGATTGCCCAATAAACTTCTCCTTCTGGAATACCAATCAGCCTCATTAACATTTGGTGAATAAAGTAAAGAGGAGCCAGAATAATTGGAATACCAGGCGGAATAACAGAGTAAGCATTATTATTAAGCAGCAAAATATCTATATGAGATCGATATCCTTTTTGAAGTGCAAATGTACCAAAATTCACAAATGAGTGAATGGCATCAGTATAGCGACTTGTTTGAGGTCCATCAGGTGTTGCATGAAGAGCAATCAAAATAAATACAGTGATGAATATTCTATGAGAAATGTGCTTGATCATTTTTAAAAACTTGCCATTACAAAGTTTGCCCTATCAAAAGGGGAGATTGCCAAAGGCTGAAACTAAATTGACAGAAAAACTTAGCGGTAAAGGCTTATACCCAAATTAGAGTGATAGTACTATCCATCTAGGAGTTTACCTTCTCACTGGGTAGTCTACCAATTAGCAAGTAAGCTAACCGCAGCCTTTAAAGGCGGGGCTTTGTAGTAGCCCTGAGTTGTCGATGTGAATAGATGCTTGCGGCTTACTTTCTGATAGCTAGCCACTTTAAACCACGTATAATTACTGTTACACCGTTTGATGAACAAATTATAAGACCGTCATTCTGAAAGAAAAATCACTTGATTTACTCTTGACAAAATCAGAAAAACAGTAAAGATATAGTTAAATTTTATTGATTGGATTGAAAAATAACCAATTGTATGTTTTCACTCATTAAAAATTGGCTAATATTTGATGAAAAATAGCATTCAAGAACAGGTTTTCAGACAGCAATATTTTTGGTAAAGTTATTTGGTGCCGCAAGCGGTTTGCCCTAAATAGTGTTTAGGAATATGGAAAACAGTGGCAGAAGACTGAAGAATTCATCTTGCATAAATCTCTAAATACTTTTTAATGATTAGAGTTCCAAAATGTGCGAATGGTTTCAGAACAATAAGCAAACTTAATAATAAGGTAGATATTTTTGCCTACTGACTTATCAAAAATGTCAAAATAATAAATGTGGTTTGCTTTTGAGAAATTGTGGTTACTATAACTGTTGATGCTATTCTTGAGCGTGCTTTGAGTGGGTATGATTTACTTCCCGAAGAGGCAGTGGTTTTATTAAAACAAAATGACCAAAGTGCAGTTGCTGCTATTCGCGCTACAGCTGACAAACTGCGTCAACGGCAAGCGGGGGACACTGTTACTTACATCATTAACCGTAATATTAATTTTACTAACATCTGTGAGCAACACTGTAGTTTCTGTGCTTTCCGGCGAGATGAGGGGGAAGAGGGTGCTTACTGGTTAGATTGGGCGCATATTTTGGAAAAGGCGACAGATGCAGTGCAACGGGGTGCAACTGAAATCTGTATGCAGGGAGGCTTAAACCCACAGGCGAAGGTGAACGGAAAATCTTTGCCTTACTACCTCAAGGTTGTGGAAAAGATTAAACAAGAATTTCCCCAACTGCATCTACATGCTTTTTCTCCCCAAGAAGTGCAATTCATCGCAAGAGAAGATGCACTGCAATATGCCGATGTGATTATCGCTTTCCAAGATGCTGGTGTTGATTCTATGCCAGGAACCGCAGCTGAAGTGTTAGATGATCAAGTGCGGCGCATTCTTTGTCCAGAAAAAATTAATACAACAACATGGCTGGAAATTGTGAGTACAGCTCATAGACTAGGTTTGTACACCACAAGCACAATGTTATCAGGGCATATTGAGACGCCAGAGCAACAAATTAAGCATTTGGAAAAATTGCGATCGCTCCAACAAACTGCCATTCATCGGGACTACCCTGCTCGCATAACTGAGTTCATTCTATTACCTTTCGTTGGCAAAGAAGCTCCCAAACCTCTACGTCGTCGTGTAGGACACGATCAACCTATTTTGGGAGATGCACTGCTACTCACTGCTGTTGCACGAATTTTTTTAGGAAACTGGATTCCTAACCATCAACCAAGTTGGGTAAAACTGGGTTTGGCAGGTGCAACAGAAGCTTTATTGTGGGGTTGCAACGATATTGGTGGCACATTAATGGAAGAACATATCACAACAATGGCAGGTGCTCAAGGTGGAACCAACATGGAAGTCGAAACCTTGCAAGCTGCTATCACCTCCATCGGGCGTCCTTACCAACAACGAGATACTTTATATCAAACAGTGGGATTATGAGGGAAAGATCTTTTCCCACACTCCCTATCTCCTCGTATTGCCGTATCCTGCGATGAAATGATCCCCATGATACCAATCCAGGATACGATGGACGTTGATTTAGGTATTGTTTCACTTAACGTTTATGAAGCGCTATTGGTCACGTCTGCTTGCCCTGGTTTTGCTTGTCGTCGTTGGTTTGATGGGCTGTAACAGCAGTCCGGGTGCTTTAACAGGAGATTATCGCCAAGATACCTTAGCTGTCGTAAATACTTTGAGGACTGCTATAGAGTTACCACAAGATTCTCCAGATAGAGCATCAACTCAAGCAGAAGCGCGTAAGAAAATCAATGACTTTGCAGCTCGTTATCAGCGAGATGGCTCTGTCTCTGGTTTGGCTTCTTTTACAACCATGCGAACCGCCCTTAACTCCCTAGCCGGACACTATAGTTCTTATCCAAATCGTCCCGTGCCACAAAAACTCAAAGACCGCTTAGAGCAAGAGTTTGAGCGGGTAGAAGCAGCATTAAGCCGTGGTGCTTAACTATTGCGGCGTAAGTCCCACCACTAAACGGAGTACCGTTATAGCGGTGGGATTAAGCCAACAGATGACCAAAACATCACTGAACTAAGCCTTAAAAACAAAACTCAGCTGACTTATAAGTTCAGAGTTCAAAGTTTTGAGTGCTGAACTTTTACTCTATACCGATGATAATTTTGTCACATCATTAAGTTAAAAAAGTCACATAATTTGGGTTTTTCTTTTTGAATTTTGAAATTTCGCGTCAGAAAAGCTTGTAGATACCACAAGATTGTTGCTCTCAACATCACAAACAATCTGTTTATCAGGACGTTGTATGAAAATTTCGTGTTACTTAAATTGAGTCACAAAATTCGGCAACAGAAATAGAGATTTGGGAGTCTATACCGTCTGGGCTTCAAAACCCTATTTATCAAAAACGCAATTTTATACACATTATCCTACGTAACTTCCGTTGGGATTGATTGTTTTGTCTTTCTACTTGTACGTATGTCCAACCGTCCTTTGAATGTTGCAACAATATTCTTTTGGCAACGCCTGCTTGCTGCTCTGATTTTTAGCAGTAGTTTGCTGATTCCCTTTTTAAAAAATCAGCCAGCAGCGGCGCAGCTGACTGAGTATTGCCAGTTACCACCACCTCAGGCGCAAGAAAAAGAAAACTTACGTTTGTCTGCACTTAAGGGTGATCAACAGGCACAAAGTCGTTACCAGCAATTGTTACAACAAAACGCACAAGTTTTGCAGGAATGCCGCAATCGTACTTGGCCTCAGTTGCAAGCAATTTGGTTGCGTTTGTATCCTTGTGATGTTCAACCAGGAATGGTTGACCAAATCATGGATCGGATTGTCAACCGAGGTTATAACGAAGTTTATTTGGAAGTTTTTTACGATGGTCAAGTACTTCTGCCAAAAGGGGCTAATCCCACGGTTTGGCCTTCAGTGATTCGCACACCAGGCACAGAAAAGACTGATTTGCTCGCCACAGCAATTCAAAAAGGGCGGGAACGCGGTCTGAAAGTTTACGCTTGGATGTTCACCACAAATTTTGGCTATACTTACGCCCAGCGTTCAGATAGAGAAGGGGCAGTTGCCCGCAACGGTAAGGGTCAAACCAGCCTCTACGTTGTAGATAACGGTTCTCAGGTCTTTATCGATCCCTACAACTTGCAAGCCAAACGAGACTATTATCAAATGTTACAGGAAGTGGTGCGCCGTCGTCCAGATGGGGTACTCTTCGACTATGTACGCTATCCACGACAGGCAGGCACTGATTCCATAGCCACAAAAGTCACAGATTTATGGCTGTATAGTGACGCGACTCAACAGGCTTTATTCCGACGAGCACTGAATTACAAAGGATTGGAATTAATTAGACGCTTTTTAACTAAGGGATATATCACAGCCGGAGATGTAAATGAGGCTGATAAACTCTATCCTCAAGAAGGAGAACCCTTATGGCAAGGTCGCACTCCACCCCAAGAGCAAAAGTCAATCCTTCCCCCAGATCAAAGGCAACCGCAACTACAATCGGAGTTATGGCAGTTAGCAGTTGCTCACGCCATGCAAGGCATCGTAGATTTTTTAGCCTTAGCTGCATATCCAGCACAGCAACAAGGTATTCCAGTAGGAGCGGTATTTTTTCCTGATGGTAACCAAATGGTCGGTCAGGGATATGATTCTCGCCTGCAACCTTGGGATAAGTTCCCAAATACAATACAGTGGCATCCCATGTCTTATGCAAATTGTGCTAGTGCTGATTGTATTGCAGCACAGGTGCAGCGGGTTTTAAACATGGCGAAACCAGATACCCAGGTGATTCCAGCGATAGCTGGTCAGTGGGGAGCATCAATAAGCAATCGTCCTCCCTTGGAAGTGCAAATGCAGGCACTCCGCAAACTTGCACCGCAAATCAAGGGAGTCAGCCATTTTGCTTATTCTTGGCAAGATCCAGAGTATGATAACCAGCGTAAGTTCTGCCGCGTGCAGTGATTAGGGAGTCGTGACCGAGTCTAACACGAAAAAACAGCCAGCCTTAATACGATATTTCGTCTTGACTCCACGATGAATCGAGGTGCTTCAAAGGCTGGCTGTTTTTAGGGGACAAATTGGTGAGCAATACAGTTCAGATAAGATAGTTGACATTTTAGCACTTATGAGCTTATCCGAACTGTATTGAGGAGGAGGCAAGAGTGCCAGGTAATAAATAGAATTAGCCCCACACAATCTGTAAATCCAAAACAAAACCAGGTAAAACTTCTTCTCCAGATAAGCTTGTGGGGGACTCTAATACTTCTTTTGGTTGCCCTTGTCTATAAATTTCGACGCGACGTGTCATTCTTTCCATCAGCCAACCTAATTTTACCCCGGCATCCATATACTCTTGCATTTTGGTGATTGTATCACTCAAGCTATCAGATGGAGACATCAGCTCTAAAACAAAATCGGGAGCAATGGGAGGAAATTTTTCGCGTTGTTCCGGTGTCAGCGCATTCCATCTGGTTAGTTTTATCCAAGAGACATCTGGAGAACGTGAAGAACCGTTGGGAAGTTTAAAGCAAGTGGAAGAATCGAAAACTTCACCCAGTTGAGTTTGTTCATTCCAAACAACAAATCGAGCAGTTAGCTTCGCATTGCGTTTCCCTGTTTCTCCCCCCGTTGGTGGCATGACAATCAGTTCCCCGTTACCATTGCGCTCAAATTTGACTTCGGGATTATCCTGGCACAGTTGGTAAAATTGGTCGTCGTTAAGTTTAACGATATTTTTTAAGTTGATGGTAATAGCTGTCATAATGACCTGCCAAGAGAGAAATTTTCAACCAGGATTTTCTTGCCACGTTACCATCGGCTGCAACAACCGCGCTTTTTACCTGGCGGGACGGGAATACCGGGAAGTCTTCTGTGTATCCCATCAAAAAGACTTTGGAAAATTCACTCCGCCAGGTTGTACGGTTTTGTGTGTCAAAATCAAAGCTAAATCAAAGTTTTGTCCGATCAGTCAAAATCTCGTATCCAGTCTCTGTTACCAACACAGTATGCTCAAACTGAGCGGATAGAGAATTATCCACTGTTACAGCTGTCCAACGGTCAGATAACGTCCGTGTATACTTGGAACCAGCATTCAAAATAGGCTCAATCGCCAGCGTCATCCCCTCACGCAGTTTGACATTAGGTATTTCGCGAGTGCGGAAGTTAAAAACCGAGGGTTCTTCATGTAGGTTGCGACCAACACCGTGTCCGGTAAAGTCCTCTACCACAACAAACTTGTTTGCTTTGACATGATCTTCAATTGCCCCAGCAATATCCATCAGGTCGTTTCCTGCTTTCACTTGTTCAATGCCTTTAAAAAGAGTTTCTTCTGCAACACGAATCAGTCTGGCTGCTTCTGGGGTGACTTCGCCGACAGCGATTGTGATGCAAGAATCACCATGAAAGCCTTGGTAATATGCGCCAGTATCAACTTTTAAGACATCTCCAGTGCGGATAACTTTTTTTGCACTAGGGATGCCATGCACAACTTCATTGTTGATACTAGAGCAGATAGAACCAGGAAAGCCGTGATATCCCTTAAAACTTGGTGTTGCGCCCATTTCCCTGATACGTTTTTCCGCATGAGCATCCAAATCAGCTGTCGTCATACCTGGCTTAACCAGCTCAGAAATTTCTTTTAGCACAGTTGCCACTATTTTTGCGGATTGCCGCATAATGTCAATTTCACGCGGCGATTTAATTTCAATTCCTCTACGTTGTCTTTTTTGAGGGTTGTTTTGAACTGGCAGAGAAAGCAGGTTACTGAGAATGTTCATGGGAAATTAATAATTTTTGTGCCTTGTCTGTTGTGTGTTAATACTTCTTCTAACTTTGTTGAGAAATAATACTTGTATCTCAATATCTAAGGTAACTTATTTTTTGCTATAGCAATTTGAAATCATAAGCCTACGAGCTTACGTGAATAACAAGATTCCCGACTTCTCACTCGAAGTCAGGAATCTGAACCAATAGATTTATGCGCTATGCGCAGGCACTTTCACACAAATCAAACACATTAACGCCGCAGCAACTTCAAGCCAATCTCTCCACCCATGTTCTGAGCATAAGCCAGTTGTACCAAGAGCATCATTGCTGGTTCGATAAAGCGTGCATTCTTCAGTTCACCAGCGTCAAGTGGCTCAACTTCGATTTCACGCAATAATCCTGCGACAATCTCCTTGGCTTGGGCGTCATCACCACAGTAGAAAACAGTTGCTTCTTGCTGACCAAATTTTCGCGAAGCAGAGTACAGGACTTCCGCAAAAACGGGTAATGCTTCAACAAGGCGTGCACCAGGAACAAGCTTTGCAATCTCCTCAGCCCCTGAAGTGGTTGTCCCAACTGCCATCCCGCTCATATCTGGTGTCAGTGCATTAACACAACTGAAGAGAATCTTCCCGTCTAAGGAACCAGCAGCTTTCAAAGCATCTGGGACAGCTGCCCAAGGCACAGACAGCAGGACGACATCAGCGAACTGCACCGCCTCTGTTGGCGTACCAACACGAACACTTGGATCGATTGATTCTGCCAGGGACTTCAGCTTCTCCATATCACGTGAGTAACTGAACATAAGGTTGTGACCATTCTTGATCCACAACTTTCCCAAGCCGGTGCCCATTTTGCCAGCACCAATGATACCGATGTTCATATTTTTGTTTCCTTGATTGAAGTACAAATTGCTTTTGTGGATTATGCCGACTGATTCGCTGGTGTGATCAGCAGGCGACCAATATTTACGTTGCTGGGTTGGTCTAGCAGGAATCGAATTGCTCTGGCGATGTCCTCTGCGACAAGCGGTTGTTCAACCGCTACTGTTTGCTTTTCCTCTTCACTCCAGTTTTGGTAAAGGTTCGTCGCTACCTTACCCGGTTCAATACAGCCAACACCAACCCCAGAACCCGCCAATTCTAATCGCAAGCAATCGGTAAAAGATTCTATGGCATGTTTAGTACCACAGTAAGCTGCCATTGTCGGGTAGTTTGTCGTCCCTGAAATGCTGGACAGGTTGACAATAAATCCATTGGCATTTTGTTTGAAGTGCCTTGCAAAAACATAAGCCATGCGAAAAGCCGCTTCAACATTGATGCGTACCATCTGGCAAAGTGCTTCAATATCAACAGTTTCTACTGAACCAACGACCATCACCCCAGCATTATTAACCAGCGCATCTGCTCGACCAAATGAGCTAACTGCATGCTCTAACAAGCGTTTGGGTAAGTCTGGGTCAGTCACCTCACCAGCAACAAATGTAGCATGAGTGAGGCTGGTAGCTAACTTGTTAAGTTTGTCTTCATTCCTAGCGGTGAGGACAAGATTCATTCCAGCAGCATCCAATTCGCGAGCAGTCGCTTCACCGATACCGCTGCTTGCTCCGGTGATGATTGCAGTTTTTCCCTTTAATTCCATGATAAAAATCTCCTAAATTGAGTTGACAACTGTCTTTTCTACTTGAAAACAGGTCTGAGGATGATTTTCAGGCATGACTCATCCCTTTGCAAAAGCGGACTATGACAGATCTACCCAAACGGTCTTGGTTTGCAAGTAGAACTCCAATGCTTCCTGACCGTTTTCACGTCCATAACCGCTCATTTTGTAGCCACCAAATGGACTCGATGGATCAAAGTGACCATAGGTGTTAATCCACACAGTACCTGCCTTTAACCGTGCGGCTGCCTTGTGTGCCTTCTTGATATCGCGAGTTTGCACACCAGACGCGAGTCCGTATTGATGGCTGTTGGCAATCCGAATTGCATCATTAAAGTCCTCGAAGGGAATCACTGAGAGAATGGGACCGAAGGTTTCTTCACGAGCGATCGCCATGTCACTGTTGACATCGACAAAGACAGTTGGTTCAACGAAGTATCCTTTCCCTGTACCGATATCTGCTGTTTTACCACCAGCAACCAACCGGGCACCGTTTTGTTTGCCCACCTCCAAGTATCTAAGCACGTTGTCATACTCGCTCTTGTTGGCGATCGGTCCCATTTGACTATCGGGATCAAGTGGAGCACCAACTTTTATTTGCTTCGCCCGTTGCGCCACCCGTTCTACCATCTCGTCATAAATCGATCGCTCCACCAACATCCGCGATCCGGCATAGCAGATTTCACCTTTGTTGTAGAACATACCGTAATAGGCAGTTTCTATGGCTGCATCAAGATCCGCATCAGCAAAGACGATATTGGCGGACTTTCCCCCTAGTTCCATTGTTAGGTGCTTTAAAGTATCGGCTGAGTCTTTAATCACCCGAATACCGCTAGCAGTTGACCCTGTAATAGCAACTTTTTCAACCATAGGATGGGTCGAGAGGGCGTGCCCAACCGTACTTCCCGGTCCTGGAACAACATTGAACACGCCTGATGGTAGTCCCGCTTCCGCCGTAATCTCAGCCACCTTCAGCGCCGTGAGAGGGGTTGTTGAGGAGGGTTTATGAACGATTGTATTACCCGCCGCTAGAGCTGGTGCGAATTTATGGATTGAGAGAATCAGTGGAAAGTTGAATGGAGTGATAGCTGCTACCACACCGAGCGGTTCCCGTAAAGTATAAGTGTGCAAGTTTTTGGTAGTTTGTTTCACCGCACCCTCCAGTTTGGATGCCCACCCCGCAAAATAGTGAAACGTATTGGCAAGATGGGGAATATCCACCGTGATGCTGTCGGTAAACAGCCGTCCCATCTCTTTGGCTTGTAAGTATGCCAACTCTTCACCGTACTTGAGAAAAAGGTCACCAATTCGCCAGAGGATTGTACCGCGTTCGTGTCCGCTCATCTGTCCCCAAGGACCTGTTTCAAAGGCTTGATACGCCGCTGTGATTGCCGCTTCAGCATCTTCTGCTGTGCCTTCGGCAATCTGTGCAATCTCTTCTTCAGTCGTTGGATCTATGACTGAGAAAGTTTTGCCGCTAGCAGAATCGCGCCATTCGCCATTGATGTAGAGTTTGTTATGAGTGAAGGGAAAATCAGGGCGTGCTGATATTTTCGGTTGTTCTGCCTGTGTACAAGTAATCATTATGATTTATATATCTATCTTGGTAAGAGATACCACAGGCAATCAATAGTTACCAAATAGATACTAATGAAGTTGTTATGAGAGCATCACAGTTGGCAACAGAATATAACTGTCCTGTTGAGGTTACGCTTGAGGTTATTGGCGGCAAATGGAAGTGTGTCATCTTGTGGTGGCTAAGACGAGATGCAAAGCGGTTTGGGGAATTGAGACTTTTGATTCCTAGAATTACTCAAAAGGTTTTGACGCAACAGTTACGTGAACTGGAACGAGATGGGCTGATTCGTCGAGAAACCTATCGACAGACACCGCCTCGGGTTGAATACTCACTCACACCATACGGTGAGACGATTCGACCGATCACAGAATTGATGTGTGACTGGGGTAAGAGCCATAGACCAGAGTACAACTTCGGCTATCTCCGGCTAAAAGGCTTACGAATATTAGTCGTGGCGGCTGAGGCTGAGGTGCGCGTTAAGCGTTTGCGAAGCGCCCCCTTAGGGGCTAGCTCTACCGTTAGCGGAGCGTGTCCGCAGGACATAGGTAATCGCCTACGCACAGTGCTTGAAGAACATGATGCTCAGGCGCTCGTGGTTGCATCAACTCACGCAGCACTCGAAGTGTTGCTTCAAGAGCCGCCCGATGCGCTAATAGTTGATATTGGAGCATCAAGCGAAGACAGTTATGCTCTCATTCGTCAGGTCAGAAATCTTTCAGTGGAGCAAGGCGGTCAAATTCCAGCGCTCGCGCTAACCAATAATGATTTGGAGCGCTCACGAGTCATCAAAGAGGGATTTCAAGTCCATTTAGCCAAACCGTTCGATCCAGTGGAATTGGTTGCCATCCTCGCTAGCCTCACTAGTTACTCCCAATGAGAGTAGTATTTTGCTACCATTTGTGCTAATCATGATCCTCGCTAAGTCCGAAGAACAAGGCTTAGGGTTAATCAACAGAAATCACCAAACACATACATTAACCTGCACTTGGGGAAGTATTTACCTCTAACCAATAATCGACAAATGCCTGAATCGTCTTTTGCAGTTCTTGAGCATCCATCGGCTTGATCAGATAGCCGTTTGCGCCTTTCTTGTAGCACAGTTCAATATCTTTTGGGTTAGATGATGTGGTGAAAACAACGATAGGGATTTCCCTAAAGCTCTGATCTTGCTTGAGCCGTTCCAGGATGTCACGACCATCAATACCTGGCAAATTCAGGTCAAGCAAGATAACAGAAGGTCTTGGCGCTAAGTCCGGGTTTTGATAATTCCCCTCTTTATAGAGGAAGTCTAAAACCTCATCTCCATTAGTACAGCGATATATGGGGTTCGGGACAGCCAGCCGCCGCATCAGGCGTTGTAGCATCCTAAAATCCTCATTGCTGTCCTCAACAACCAGCAGTGGTTCATTGAGTTTTGTGGTCATGACTTCAAATATTGTCTTAAAATTAAACATTTCTCAATAAAATTTTACATTATTCCAGCGTAAAATAGAACACTGAGCCAGTGTCTACAGTCGATTCAACCCAAATACGACCACCGTGACGCTCAACAATCTTCTTAGAAATGGCTAACCCAGCACCTGTACCCCCACCAAACTTTTCTTGAGAGTGGAGTCGCTTAAAGAGCCTGAAAATAGTTTGGTGGTGATGTTCTGGAATTCCAATCCCGTTATCTTGTACATAAAAGACAAAAGGTGCTGAAGTTTGCGGTTGTTGTTGAAGCAACCCTTTTTCCATCTGTTCATTTATATCCAAATAACCAATTTCAACCCATTTATCTGATTTATCATTGTATTTAAAAGCATTGATCATCAAGTTACTAAAAACTTCGCTAACAAGAACTGCGTCACATTGAATCATAGGCAAACGTCTAGGGATGCGAATATCTAACTGAGATGGCGAACGACTGGCACGTACAAGATCAATCACTTGGTGGAGCAATCCGTTGAGGTCAGTTGCTTGCAGGTTTAGTTGGGCTTGCCCTAACAAGGAAAGTCTCAAAAGTGAGTTAATGAGAGTTTCCATGCGTATGGATAAGGATACCACGGTCTCTAGGTACTCAACTCCATCCTCATCCAGTAGTTGAGCGTAATCTTCCAGCAATATATTTGAGTAGTTGTAAATGCCGCGCAAAGGTTCTTTTAAATCATGAGAAGCGACGAAGGCAAAGGAAGCAAGTTCGCGGTTGCTGCGCTCTAACTCTTGGTTGATTTTGGCTAACTCATCTGCCTTGGAAAGTACAATGCCTACAATTGCATTGCGCAGAGCGATCGCACTCTCAAGTTCACACGATTTCCAAGCTAGCGAAGTCAATCGAACCGTTTCTTGCCAGAGTTCAAACGATGTTCGCGGACAAAGGGTAACGCTACCATCAGCTTTAATCTGAATTGATTCATTCGGCTGACCTGCCCAGTTTACCGTTTGGATAACTTCAGGACGAAACCAGAGGATATAATAGCGCCGAACTTTAGAAATTCGCAACAGTAGCAAACCACTTGCAGTATCTTTAAAAGCAACAGCCTCTGGATAAAGCTTGGGCAGAGAATCCGTGGAAAAGAGATTGTCAGTGATCTGAGTGTCTACCCATTCTATAAGGGCGCGAACTTCCTCAATTGTTGGTGTTGCACCTACAAGCGTAATGTCATCATCTAAACAAACTGCTGCTCCTCGCGCATTGACGATATCCAGTAAGCGAAGTTCAGGATAAACAAGTGCTTCTCTAAAGTTTTCTGCCCCGGATATGGACTCTATGAAATCAGCCTGTATTGATTGAAGCTTAACCATTAAGTCAAATTCCGACTGATTGACTTTGTGTTCTAATTCCAACGACACAATCTGTGCTAAAAATTCGCAAATTTTCCGCACTTCGTAAGGAATAAACTTCAATGTTTGATGATGGCAGGAAATGAGTCCCCAGAGTGTTTGCTCCTTAATGAGCGCTATCACCAGGATGGCTGCTACACCCATGTTTTGATGATATTCAACACAGCAGGGATGAGTACTTCTAAGTACGGACAAGCTTAAGTCAACAGATGTAGAATGCATTTCCGGATTTTCGACCGCCATCAACTCTACAGCTTGGGCATTCATATCGGGAATGAATCGAAGCAAACAGCGCTTATACAACTCCCTAGCTTGCTGGGGGATATCCGTAGACGGATAATGTAGTCCTAAATAAGGTAATAAATTATCTTTTTTTACTTCGGCAACTACGGAACCTGCTCCTACTTGGTCGAATTGATAGACCATCACTCTATCAAACTCCGTAATTTTTTGCACTTCGGATGCTACAGTGTGCAAGAAATCTGTGAGGTTGGATGTCTTTCGCATTTTGGCGATCGCCTCTTGCGCCAAAGCATGAAAGCTCAAAAAGCTGATCTGATTGATAGAATCAGTTGGTTCTAGCTCAAGAATCACAGTACTTTCTGTACGATGAGCGATCGCATCAAAATATTGCTCACCCTTTGAAGTCTCGATAGACAGCTTGAAAGAATAAACGCTACTTCCCGAACCTTGCCAAAACTGCTCAATAGCTTTCACTTGTTCTGCGTTAAGCAGAGTACTGAGGGGTTGATTGAGTAAATCGCGTGGCTCTTTACCTAAAAAATCTTGAGTATTATTGCTTGTCAACAGGATTTCTAGCTGAGGACTAACCGCCAGTAGTACGCCATGAGGCTGGATCGAGTTAGGCAGATGAATTGGTTCGTGGTGAATCAGGTTGGTAGCTTGGGTAGGGGTAATATCAAATTGGCTCATAGCTTGACTCACGAGAACCAAACTTATTTGTTTTACGATACCGCAATTAAACGTTATATTTTTTAAAATTTTAATGCATAAGTATAGGAATTTGGTTTGGTTTATGAGCGAACTCGTTGAGCTAGGGAACACTTAACAGGTGAGACCAGCCCCCGTCTTGGTGAACCAGCACTGCGGGAGGGGAGCCACTGCTCGACTAGGGTTTCCCGGCTTGTAGACGCCCGGAGGGCGGTGAAAGTCGCACGCCCAGATTTAACACAGAGGTGCGGCGGATAAGCGCGACTTGAAAGGTCGCTTAGAACGGAGAGCCGACTCTCAAGCGAGAATTCACACTCTCTACCCTAATGTAAAAGACTCTCCGAAGTCCGGTCACGCCCAAGTAGGTAACGAAACAGGCGGAATGCAGACCACAAACGTAACCTTAACTGCTAGCCCAAAGTGGTAAGGAGCAAGAGGGAGTTCTCCCAAGATGAACAAAAGTAAATTGATGTTTAAACTGCGTCATCGCACAAAGAGCCAAATTAGGCTGACAGGCTCTAACCAAAAGGTAAGTGGGTAGATTTATGGTTTTATGCCCTATAAATCGTGTGAATATAACTAATTCCAAAATATAACCGTGATAAAGGTCGCCGACCCAATCCAGAATGGCAACGATTACAAGGGCAGGCTCAACCTTTGAAAAAGAAGGGTCTATTAATTGAGGCTCATACTGCTCGCAGACTAATGCAGCAGGTTCCCTCCTTAGACCCATTCGACCCAAACTATCGCCGCCTACGTTATATTCCAATACGGTTCAGTTAAGAAGAATTGTAGGTTGGGTTAAGCGCAGCGCAACCCAACAAAAACGAGGTAGGTGTTGGGTTTCGTTCCAAGGGCCCAACCTACGTCAGCATTAGTTTTTAGCCTTATCTGAACCGTATTGAGATTCAGGGAAGAACGAACCAACAGGTAAAGGTTGACCAAGTAAAAAAGCAACAATAATCGCAAATGTTACCGCGCCGAAAACAACTCAGAAGATGTGTTGGCTTTTTGGCTGGTGGTTGAGTGCGTGCTACATGATTTAGCGGTAAGTCATCATAACCACTCTCACAAGGTGTAGCATCAGCTTTCATTCTTGCGTCAGAGGTAAACCCAACCAATCACTTAATTCATGAGCAAGCCATTCAATTTCTGGTTCAGATTTAATCACACCATGAGTACCGCCAAGCTGATATTTATGCACTCCTGCCCAAATGATCAATTGAGGTAGAATTTCAACTCTGTTACCCTGAGAGTCTGTTTTAAAGGTCTTTGGCGAGTACACTAACTTAGTGATATCCTGTGTTGGTGATGAAGCAACACGATTGAATTTCAAGCCAAAAAAATCCCAGATGAAGGCAATTTTTTGCCGATTTAAACGAAGTCGAGTCCTTCTGCACAAAGGAAAGAAAATCCAAGATAACATCTGAAAACCAGCGCCCCAAAAGGGAAGCGAGAATAAAGCAAAAGGTATGTTTATGGGAAAAGGTGCAGCGAGGGCGCTAATTGTCCAAAAAAGAATAAAAGAATTCCAAGAAATAGCAAACAAAACCATGAATGTCATCGACGGCTGAAAACCAGTCGGTGGAATCAGAAGATCAAAAGAATTTTCATCTTTCTTGAGTGTGATTTTGCTTCCTGCTGGTTTCGTCATTTTGATGGTTAAACTATGACGTCCAGACTCACTTTTGGTGTTAAGCTTTTGCGAAATTTCTTGATCTTTACTAGTCCAATGTTGACCATCCCAATACCAAATCCCTCTCTTCTTGTCTGTGAGGTGCATTTGTTCTGGGTGCTGTTGTTGTAAAAGTAGTGGATGTTCCAAAGCAGCTAATGCTTCACGCGCAGAACTCAACCGTCGTTCTAAACTAGGTTCGCTCATTCGGCGCAACCACTCAGTTAAAATAGGACTCAGAATTGCCGCCTGCTCAAATTGAATCCGTAAGTCCTTTTGAGGTAAATCTGCTGGTTGTGTCCCCGTGACTAAGTAAATTAAAGTCGCACCCAAGCTGTAGAGATCAGATGCAGGAACCGTGCGTCCACCAAATTGCTCTGGTGGCATATAGCCATAAGTTCCAACTACAGTCATTGTCCCACCTTCAGAGGCTGCTACAGTCTGCACCGAGCCAAAATCTACCAAATATATTTGACCTACACTATTACCAGAGCGATTTGTCAACAAAATATTACTCGGCTTAATATCTCGGTGGATTGTTGGAGGTTTATGCTCATGTAAGTATATGAGAATTGTTAAAAGTGCTTTAGCTATTTGTTTGACTTCTGCTTCTGTAAAAGTACGCCCAGCTTTGATGTATTCGTCCAATGTTTGCGCTGGGATATAAGTTTGTACAAGAGCAAACCCTTTGATATTTGATGAATTTATCTCAAAATAGTCTAAATAGCGAGGAATAGACGGATGTGCTATTTTTTTGAGAGTTTCAGCTTCTCGCTCAAACAGCTTGAGATCCTCCCACTCAAAGTCACTGCTAAAAGACAGTAACTTGACAACCACCATTTCACCAGTTACAAGATCACGAGCTAAAAGCGTCCGTCGCCCAGCCTTTTTTCCCAATTGCTGCTGTATTTCGTAGCGATCGCCCAATACTTGACCATTCATTATGATTGCTTATGGATATAAATTTAAAACCTATTTATTTATTTTATTTTCTTAACCTAGCTAGATACATATCTTTTTTTGAATTTCTCCTGTGGAGTGAATTTTGAATTGCCTATGCCCTCCCAACTTTGGCCTTACATTACTCCTGGTATTCCAGATGATTTGTTTGAACGCTTGCCAGGAATTCCGCTGAGTAAGCGAGAAATTCGACTACAGTTGCTTGCCCAACTGCGTCTTTTACCCAACACCGTGTTATGGGATATTGGTGCAGGGACAGGAACGATTCCAATAGAAGCGGGGTTACTATGCCCAAAAGGACAGATCTTTGCTGTAGAACGAGATGAAGATGTCGCCAACTTGATCCGGCACAACTGCGATCGCTTTGAGGTGAAGAATGTCGAAGTCATTGAAGGAAGTGCCCCTGAGTGTTTGCAGAACCTAAAAGTTGCTCCTAATCGCGTTTGTATTGAAGGAGGACGTCCCATCCAAGAAATTATGAAAGCAGTGTGGCATTACTTGCAACCCTCAGGTCGAGTTGTCGCCACAGCTGCTAATCTAGAAAGTCTGTATGCTATTTCTCAAAGCTTTGCCCAGTTGCAAGCCAGAAATGTTGAAGTCATCCAGTCGGCTGTGAACCGTTTGGAGACACGAGGTTCTTCTGCGACTTTTACTGCCGTTAATCCCATTTTTATTCTCAGTGGTGAGAAACTAGACTAGAAAACAGAATCATCGAAGAAAGAAGTACGAAGAAACGAAGATGCAAAAATTTCTTCAATCTTCATTTTTCTTTTTTAACTCTTGACTTTTTCCTTCTTTTGCCCATGCCTTGGTCTCGGATTGTTAGTGGAATTGTTGCAATAGCCCTTGCTTTGACTGCGACCCTTTTGGGTGGGTGGTACTTTACTCTTTTGTTTGCGGTTATCGTTATTCTAGGTCAACTAGAATATTTTGATTTGGTGCGAGCAAAAGGCATAGTTCCTACTGCTAAAACCACCATGTTTGTCAGTCAAGTACTGCTGATCATTTGCACTTTAGATAGGAACTTGGCTGATGCCGTAATGCCACTGGCTGGCACTTTTATTTGTTTTTACCTGCTGTTTCAGCCAAAAATGGCAACAATTGCGGATATTGCCGCTTCCATTTTAGGGCTATTTTACACAGGGTATCTGCCGAGTTATTGGGTGCGGTTGCGATCGCTCCACGGTGCGACTATCAGCAATCTACCTGTGAGTGATTACCTGTCCACAATTTGGACAAATATAGTCAACGGAAATTTTAGCGCTTTACCCCAAGGTCTGACCGGAACAGCACTCACTTTTGTATGTATTTGGGCAGCTGACATTGGTGCTTACTTTTTTGGGAAATTTTTTGGCAAAACCCCTTTATCAGATATCAGTCCGAAAAAAACAGTCGAAGGAGCGGTTTTTGGTATTGCTGGCAGTGTTGTCGTCGCTGTCGTCGCAGCATATTATCTCAATTGGCCTAAATTCGTTTTTACTGGTGTCGCATTAGGTTTGCTTATTGGTATTGCTAGTCTATTGGGTGATTTGACCGAATCTATGCTCAAGCGTGATGCTGGGGTAAAAGATTCAGGGCAGTTAATCCCCGGTCATGGAGGTATCTTGGATCGTACGGATAGTTATATTTTCACGGCTCCTTTGGTTTATTATTTTCTCACTCTCTTGTTGCCACTGGTGGGTAAGTAGTGAAGAAACTTCTTGCAAAAGTGAATTGCTATCAAATGAGCGCCCCACGAGGGGGAAGTCAAAAGTCAAAAGGAGCCAGTGCGTTGGGCGGGTTCCCCGACTTGAAGCAACTGGCGTTCAAAAGTCAAAAGTATTAAACCCCCTCGCAACTTTTGAAAGAAGCACATTTTTCTTCACTTTCTGAAAGTCTTGCTCTATAAGGATTTTAAAATGTGCATCTTAAGAGTATTGATTTGATTGTGTCGCAGTCAAGGAACCGAAGTTCGAGATTGATGGGGTGTTTTTGCTAAATGCTCCCGAAATCCCACTCGTAACTTATTGGTGCCAAAATGACACCAATAAGTTAAAATTAGAAGAACATGACACCATTATCTCCATGTCTAATAGTCACAAAAATACAGTTCGGATAACAGCGAGAATTGCTGTGAGTATTCAAGAAACTCTAGAAAGAGCAGCAGAATTATCAGGTGCTACCTTGAATCAGTTTATGATTCAGGCGGCGTTGAAAGAAGCAAAAAAAATCATAGAAGATGAACGAGTGATTATTTTGTCACAAAATGATGCTGATACGGTATTTAGCCTAATTGAGAATCCTCCTGTACCGAATGCCAAGTTAAAAGCAGCCCTGAAAAAGCACAAGGAATTTTTCAGTGAGAGTCATTGAATTACTAGGTAAGCAGCATGACCGCGATAGCTTTAACTGTGGCAATGAAGCATTAAATCAATTCCTTAAACAAACAGCAAGACAGCATATCCAAAAAGGTGTTTCCCGTACTTTCGTTCTAGTTAATACAGAGCAGCCAGAAGCGATAATTGGTTTCTTCACATTAACATTGTGTGAAGTGCGTGTAGACAATTTGAGCGCGAAATTTTTTAAGAAATATCCTTCAAAAGTTCCTGGTGTCAAGCTGGCAAGATTAGCAGTCGATCAAGCCTATCAGCGACAAGGAATTGGAGAAGTTTTGATGATTGAGGCAATGCAGCGTGCCTTAATTGTTGCGGAAAATGCGGGAAGCATTGGTTTATTTGTTGATGCAAAAGATGAAAGTGCAAAAACCTACTACTCTGGTTATGGTTTTGTCAGCTTGGAAGATGCGTCTTTAGAACTATTTTTGCCATTGTCAGTCATTGAGCAAATGCTTGAGTAATGGTTAAGCTACGTCAAGGCGCGATTTACAGACGAATGAGGAACCTCAGAACGATTTATTGGTATCAGCTATTTCAGTGCAAGCGATCGCCTATTCAACTGATACACAGCTTTTTCTAATTCAAATAAATCCCAGACGGATGTTTTGTTGTAAGGAAATGCACCCGACTTGGGAACGGGAATCTCAAGAGTGCGATCGCTTCTCTTACACAGAAGAATCGAAGCGCGATCGCACACCGATAAAATAAATTAGCTATCTGAGGAAGGACGCAAAGCTTTGAGATCCTCCCTTAGTTCCTCTAATTTCTCACCCGATTCTTTGGCGATTTGAGAGCAAAGAGTTGTTGAAATTAAGCCGGTAGCGGTGGTGACGCTCCCTTCAGAGGCTTTACCAGAAATCAAAAGCCCAGCACCAATTACGCTGATGCCAAGGGAAGCTGCAACTGCTACAACAGAGAGGTTGAAAGTCTGCCGTGCCTGACGCAGATGCTCATGAAATACATCTAGCATCATTTTAAGGTAAGCGTCAGAGTGCGAATCGTCAGATGAAAAATTTTGAGATTTCATATGTGGTTTGGGGTGTGTTTGTTACCTCCTCTAGCATCCAGCTAAATTCCCCAAACATTGATTGCACAATCGTTTGGCTAAAATTATTCTATGATTGTCCTATGCTTGGCTTTTGATTGTGTACTATAGTCCATAAACCCTTAGCTGCAAGGTATGAGCAAGAACAAACAAACTGTCAAAGCAACTAATGAAGGTTTAGCAAAAGCTGAGAAGGCTTTGAAGAGATTGTATGAAACACAGTTAGGCCTGGCAAACAATTTAAAAGGCTCAGTTGGTCGCAGCACTATCCAGAAGTTTTTTAAAGGTGAGAAAATTCAAGTTGATAAGTTTAAGGAGATTTGTACAGCACTAAAGCTTGAATCGCACTGGGAAGCGATCGCAGGTTTAACAGATTTACCTAGCTCAGTTGATGTACCAGATAATAATTTATCTGAGTCAGTCAAGGAAGTAGAGGATAACAGTATTGATGTAGATGCCTTAGTGCAAGAGGTACGCGAGAAGGTAACACCCTATATCAAAGAACGCTGCGGCACAATGCGGGTGCTAGATATGACCCAGCCTATTGGGTTAGATAACATTTACACTGAGGTCAATATTTTTGAGAAAATAACAGGACGCACGCGACTAGGGATTGCTGAACTAGAACAAAACTTAGACGTAGAGAATTTTGACCGCTTTGGACTTGGCAAAGTAACCCAGAAGCGTGTACCAGGACTCCAAGCAGTAGAGCAACACAGCAAGCTGATGGTGTTGGGTAAACCAGGAGCGGGAAAGACCACATTTCTGAAATACTTGGCAATGCAGTGTATTGAAGGGGAGTTTCAGAAGCAACGCTTTCCAATTTTTATCACACTCAAGGAATTTGCAGAAGCACCCGAAAAGCCAGATATTCTAAAGTATATTAGCCAACGATTATCTGACTGTGATTTAACAGATGCTGATGTGAAGGCAAAGCAACTGTTAAAACAAGGTAAGGCATTAATTTTACTAGATGGGCTGGATGAAGTCCGAGAAGAAGATACCAAGAAGGTTCTAAATCAAGTTCAGGAATTTTCCTACCAGTTTCACAAGAATCAATTGATCATCATTTGTCGAATTGCTGCTAAGGAATATACTTTTCAAGGGTTTACTGAAGTAGAAGTAGCAGATTTTGACTCTGAACAAATAGCTACTTTTGCTCAAAACTGGTTTCAATCAAGAAAAGACCCAGTCAAAGGTAAGCGCTTCATCGAGAAACTAAAAGAAAATAAACCAATTCAAGAACTCGCAACCAATCCTTTATTTTTAACTCTACTTTGTTTAGTCTTTGGTGAAGCTGGGGATTTTCCTGCCAATCGTTCTGAGCTTTACACCGAAGGTGTAGATGTGTTATTGAAAAAATGGGATGTTAAGCGTAACATTAAGCGAGATAAAGTCTACAAAGACTTATCTTTACAGGGCAAGGAAAACTTACTCTCGCATATTGCCTTAACTACTTTCGAGCAGAAAAACTATTTCTTTAAGAAAAAGACGGTTGAAGATGACATTGCTGATTTTTTCCGCAACTTACCTAATGCTAACACTGCGCCAAAAGCATTAGAACTAGATAGCGAAGCCATTTTGAAATCAATTGAAGTGCAACATGGGTTACTAGTAGCACGGGCAACGGATATCTACTCCTTTTCTCACCTAACATTTCACGAATATTTCACTGCTAGGGAAATCAAAGAAAGGTCTGCTTGGGCAAAATTGGCAGAGCATGTCGCTGAAAAACGCTGGAGAGAGGTCTTTTTGTTGACCACAGGAATGGTGCGGAGTGCTGATGATTTATTAAAGTTGATGAAACACCAAATTGATACTCTTTTAGCAAAAGATGAGAAATTGCAGCAATTTCTCATTTGGGTTGAGCAAAAGTCAAAGTCTGTAGAGGCGCGTTATAAATCTGCTGCTATTCGAGCATTCTGCCTCGACCTCTCCGTCTCCCCAGTCCTCTCCCTCTCCCGAGACTTATAGTGGGTGAGATGAAAACCCTGT
>NZ_QMEB01000394.1 GCF_012912135.1 Brasilonema bromeliae SPC951
ATGTTAGAGTCGATGGAGGCTATTATGCCCCGCACCTCTCTGTTAGATCCGGACGTGCGTATTTCTACGCATCCGGCTCCCGATATTCTTAGGTTGCCCTTTTGCCCATGTGTATATAATCATGACAAGACTCGTGTACTGCTGTTAAGTTTTTGGCTTTCCAGTTGTCATGGTTTCCGTCGATGTGGTGTAGATTCCATCGTTCATTATCGATGTTCCCTAATCCGCAGTGACTGCATGTATGGTTTTGCCTTTTGAGGGCTTTAGAGGTTTCCCCGTGGTATAACTTACTATCACGTTCGCTCCAGTAGTTTATATCTCCGTCATAGGGTGATTTATTACCTTTGACGTTTACGTGGGTGTTTTCGGAGTATGGAACTGATGGGAATGCTTTCTCTATCAACTTATTTGTTGATTCGCCATTCATTTTTGTCTCTTTCCTGAATACCTTCCATGTTCTGTGGTTGATGAACCATAGCGAGTGCTTAGATGCATTCATGTTACAGAACCTGTGGTAGTTTCTCCATCCTCTAACTATAGGAGCTAGCTTTTGGGCTTTTTCCTTAGCACCATAATTCGAGCAGTTGATGATAGCTTTTACTTTCGCACGGAATTTTTGGAAGTTTTCCTCTGAGGGAATGGTTCTAAATTTTCCGTTGCTTAGTACTTTGCAGTGCCAGCCGAGAAAGTCGAATCCATCTGTCGCAGCGGTTACTTTGGTCTTCTTCTCGCTTATTTTCATCCCTCTACTGGCTAGAAACTTGTCAATTTCCTCAAGTACTTTATCCGCATTGTCTTGTGGTCTGAGTATTATTATCATGTCATCGGCATACCGGATTGATGGTTCTACAATGACCTTTCCATTTTTATAACTGGTAATACTCTCTATTCCGTTTAATGCGATGTTAGCTAATAGCGGACTTATCACTCCTCCCTGCGGTGTTCCCTGTTCGGGAAATTCTGGATTTACTCCTGCTTTAAGGCAGCGAAATATACATTTCTTTATAGCCTGTGGGGCGATGAGGTTATCCATTATGGTGGTATGACTTATCCTGTCAAAACACTTTTCAATGTCGAGTTCTATCACTCGCTTATTGATCCCATTACATCTTGAATTAAGGCTGTTGAAGAGGATTCTTTGCGCATCGTGTGCTGAACGTCCTGGTCTAAAACCGTAGCTCTTGGCGTGGAATAGTGCTTCGTGTGCTGGTTCTATTGCGTATTTTGCTAGGCATTGCCACGCTCTGTCCGCGATAGTGGGGATTTTGAGCATTCTGGTGCTTCCGTCCTTCTTGGGGATGGGAATACTACGTAATCCTTGGTGTTCCCAATTATTACTGAATGCTTCCAGCATTTTTTCGAGGTCAAATCGTTCCTTGTAATTAAGGGATTTCTTCCCATCGATTCCTGCTGTTTTCTTACCAGCATTTAGCTGTGTTACTTGCCGGATTGCTAAGTATCTAGCTGCGCGAGATTTCAGAATAAGTTTTTGGAGGAACCTAGCTTTACGCTTATCTCCTGCTTGAATGGCTTTAAACACTCGACATTGTAGGCGGAATAGGTTCTTCCGAAATTTCTTCCAGTTGAGGTTCTTCCAAGATTCGCTATATTTTACTATGCGTCCAATCATGCTCTTACTTTATTAAGTGTTCTCTGAATACCTTGCAGCAATTACGCCGCATCCTACCCGAATTAAGAGAGTTCCGTATCTCGTCATACCTACCTTGGGTTCGACCTCCCAAAGACTCTTAACCCGTTTTTATTCGTTCCCTCAGACGATGATTTATTCCGTTAGGTGTAGCCAATTTGACTATCAGAAGCCCCGGATTCTTACCAATACCTCACAGATAGCTTGGCAGGCTTTAACTCTGATGAATGTCGGAGTGTTTGGTTGTTATGCTCCGCATAAACACTAAGTCACTTTTCTAGGCTCGGTTTCACCGTGGGAATTCCCTGTTAACGCCAGTGTCAGCCCATAACGACCGTCTGATTGCGTCCTGTTCCCAGCTTCACTCTGTAGAAACCGAGTCTACTCGGTGTGGGCAGGTAAGGAGTCACACATGAATCTTGTGGATAGGACTTTCACCTATATCCTTCTGAGAGTTCAACCATTGTTGGTTGACTAGCTTATGTGCGGACTGATTACCGTGATTCAGCTAGTAACGAATCGCACCT
>NZ_QMEB01000395.1 GCF_012912135.1 Brasilonema bromeliae SPC951
CTGCGGGAGGGTTTCCGACAGCCAGGCGACTGGCGAACCCGGAGGGTAATACGTATGAATACAACGCGCGTATCAATAAGAATTTCATATTAGTCTAAGATAGAAAAAAGCTTTCTTCTGACTTTCAATTACTGAAAAATTGATTCAACTTAGCTAACGAGAACAAAAACAATGATTTCTCAAGAAATATCAATTGCCGATATCATCCGCAAACAACGTGCTTACTTTAATACTGGTCAGACAAAAGACATTAATTTTCGACTTGAACAACTAAAAACTTTAAAACAAGCAGTCACTGAGCAGAAAGACGCAATTACCAACGCACTAAAAGCAGACTTAAATAAACCAGAATTTGAGAGTTATGCAACAGAAATTGGAGTCATCCAAGAAATTAGCCATGCTATCAAGCATATCAAAATTTGGACGAAACCTAAGAAAGCACCTGTTTCCCTGCAATTCTTTCCTGCATCGGCACGCATTTATCCAGAACCGCTAGGAGTGGTTTTAATTATTGGTCCTTGGAATTATCCATTTCAATTAATGATTTCACCATTGGTAGGTGCTATTGCAGCAGGAAACTGTGCAATTCTTAAACCCTCAGAACTGACACCAAATACGTCTCGTCTTCTCAATGAGATGATCAAACAATATTTCGAGCCAGCTTATATTACAGTGGTCGAAGGAGGTGTGCAAACAAGTCAACAATTACTAGCAGAAAAATTTGACCATATCTTTTTCACTGGTGGGACGGCTGTAGGAAAAATAGTCATGGAAGCAGCCGCTAAAAACCTGACACCCGTCACCTTAGAATTGGGTGGAAAGAGTCCTTGTATCGTAGATACTGACATTAACATCGAACACACCGCAAGACGCATTACTTGGGGCAAGTTTCTCAACTGCGGACAAACTTGTATCGCACCAGACTATCTTTTGGTGGATAAAAGCATCAAAGAAAATTTATTAAATGAACTTCATAAATGCTTGCAAGAATTTTATGGAGACAATCCTGCAAAGAGTTCTGATTATCCAAGGATTGTCAATCAAAAACATTTTGACAGATTGGCTCATTTCCTGAAAGAGGGTAAAGTTCGGATTGGCGGAGAAACCAATCCTTCAGAACTTTATATTGCCCCAACAGTGCTTGAGGATGTCTCCTTAACCGGCTCGGTAATGCAGGAAGAAATTTTTGGTCCAATTCTTCCAGTGATAGAATACACGGACATAACAGAAGCAATTGACTTAATTAACTCTAAATCGAAACCCTTGGCTTTATATTTATTTTCTAACAACAAAAATCTGCAACAACAAGTCTTGCAACAAACCTCGTCCGGTGGAGTTTGTATTAACGACACAGTCATACAAGTTGCTGTTTCATCTTTACCATTTGGCGGTGTTGGTGATAGTGGAATTGGCAAGTACCACGGGAAATCCAGTTTTGACACCTTTTCCCATTACAAAAGTGTCTTGCACAATCCCTTCTGGTTGGATTTAAAATGGCGATACGCTCCCTACAAAGACAAGTTATCTACACTGAAGCGACTTATTGGTTAGCTATTTTAGCTGTTAAAGTAAGATTGTCTTCTTAACGTCCAGCTATGGGCGTTTCTTTGTAAGAGAACAAGTACTTCATAATGAGTGACAACTACATCGCACAGCAGAAAAAAATGATCCAACAGGTGAAAGATAGTATCTCTCAAGGGCAAAGTCAATTAAGCATTGTTGAGATGCGAAGTGACTATGAAAACGATGACGCAATTTGTCTAGCATCATTAACTTTTCCGTCAAAAGACATTGCCCAAACAATATCAAAAGAAATCATCGCTCCCTTACAAAGCTTAGATTCTCACCATTTTTATTATTCGAGTGAATGCCTGCATATAACTATTAAAAGTATACGAACTGTCCACAATCCTCCGCTTTTTAAAAACGAAGATGTGGTAAAAGTCCATGAATTATTTACTCAAATAGTTCCAAATTTTAAATCATTCACTTTTAGTTTAGAGGGTTTAATTTTATTTCCAACGAGTGTTTCTCTTGTAGGGTATTGTGATGAGACACTGAGAAAGTTAGTTCAAGCGTTAGATTTGGGCTTAAGAGAAATAGGCGTACCAGATATTGACACTCCCTTGCCTAAAGGCGAAGGGATTCTTGGTTCGTTGACTCGCCGTTA
>NZ_QMEB01000396.1 GCF_012912135.1 Brasilonema bromeliae SPC951
GGCATGTGGCGTCCCTGGGCTAAAGCCACAGGGTTTTCATCTCACCCACTATAATTCTAATTTTTCGTTCTTCCATCTCTGTTAACTTCTGATTGTGCAGAACTTGTGCATTTTGGATTCATTGCTGTTACTGGTTATATTTGAGACCAACTAAGCGCAGCGTTTCTTCTAAGTTCTTGTCTATGTACTCTACTATGTTAGTCATGTTTTTCTGGTAAAAAAGCTCATTTTATCTTCTTTTCCCACAAAATTTTTAGATTTCGGAGTTGTCTATTGAGTTACAGCCCAAGCTACAATTTACCTCAAATGTGGAACTAGATTTAGCTTCAGTTTAAAAACTCATTTCGTAGCTGAGGCAGGCAAGAGTTTTCCCAGTTTGCTTGGTGGACTATTAGGAAGTGGCGTCCAAGACTGCGATCCCCGAACTGCTGCGCGTCTAGTTTCATATGCGCGTCTAGTTTCATAAATATTAAGCGCATTTTCATTGAGAATTGGTATCAGTGCGGTTTGTTGCCAAACATTGCACTACTACAACAGTCACAGCGCCGGGCGATCGCTTCAGTCAAACCCTTGCCCATTCTATCATTTAACCGATTTTAGGCTTAACTGAACTGTCTTGTTCTATAATTAAAATACTCGGACAAATTCTGAAATTTAGTGAGCCAGCGTGGTCTTGGGGAGCCACTGCGTTGGGCGGCTCTGCCGACTTGTAGCATGTGGCGTGGTTTCCCCCATGAGCGACTGGCGAACCCCGAAGGGGTAATCTGTAACCTCCGCAACAGAAAACGCGTTCAGACTGCTAAATTTAACATTTCAACCCTAAAAAAACGTTCTGAAAAATACAATTGTGAGTTCTGGAATTTCAGAATCTTTTTGTCAGAATCCCGAGTATTCTCTTCAAATAGGACGGAGATACAATGAATACCACTGTTCGGCGTCGAAAAGAATTCGATTTCTCCAGACTGTGGCATCTTTTTTGCGCGTGGATAACCAGTACTGAAAATCGTCTCTACATCGGCTGGTTTGGTGTCCTCATGATTCCCACTCTGCTTGTTGCCGTCACTTGCTTCATCCTGGCTTATCTTATCGCTCCTGGTGTAGATATGGAAGGCATTAGAGAGCCAGTCATGGGTTCTCTGAAGGATGGCAACAATTTAATCACAGCTGCTGTGGTACCAACTTCTGCCGCTATTGGTTTGCATTTATATCCAATTTGGGAAGCTGCTTCTCTCGATGAGTGGCTCTACAACGGCGGTCCTTATCAGTTAATTGTACTGCATTTTCTCATTGGGATTTGGTGTTACCTCGGACGACTTTGGGAATTAAGCTATCGCCTCGGTTCGCGTCCTTGGATTGCTGTTGCTTTCTCTGCACCTGCTATGGCAGCAACAGCAGTTTTACTGATTTATCCTATTGGTCAAGGTAGTTTTTCTGATGGACTTCCTTTGGGTATTGCAGGCACTTTCCATTTTATGATGGCATTCCAAGCAAACCACAATATCCTGATGCATCCCTTCCATATGTTGGGGGTTGCAGGAGTCTTTGGCGGTGCACTTTTGAGTTCTTTGCACGGTTCATTGGTCACCTCAACACTTCTTAGGCGAACTAACGAAAATGAACCTCCAGAAGCAGGGTATAAATTTGGTCAAGCGAAAGTTACCTACAGCTTTTTGGCTGGTCACTATGGTTTTCTGGGTCGTTTGCTGATACCCTCTTTTAGTAGTCAAAATCATCGTGCATTCCATCTGCTTTTAGCTGCTTTACCAACAGTCGGTATATGGTTTGCTGCGTTGGGTGTATGCGTGATGGCGTTTAACCTAAATGGATTCAACTTCAATCATTCCCTCTTAGATAGTCGAGGCGCAGTGATCACAACAGAAGCAGATTTGCTCAATCGAGCGACTCTTGGACTGCAAGCAATGCATGCTCCTAACACCCATCATTTCCCAATAATTCTATCTGGTAGTGAACCTATTCCAGTCAGTTAAAGAGTTCTCCTCCAGGGCACAGGGCATTGGTTTTGTACCATATGTCCTATGCTCTGTTTTTTGTCATGAGTACATTACAAGGTTGCTAAATTTGATAAGTGCAATTAATATAGTGGTTTTTAAAAAATTATAACTATATTTAAAATTGCAATAGTAATTTTTTATTATGAAACATTTTCA
>NZ_QMEB01000043.1 GCF_012912135.1 Brasilonema bromeliae SPC951
ATTTATGACTGCTATAGCAGTTCTAAATTATAAGCTCTACGGGCACGCTACTTTGAACGTGAGAAACAAGCTCCGCGACTTCGAGCGAAAAGTCGGGGAACTTTGTTTTTCAAATTTGATAGTCCAATGCAACTAAAACTTTGCCACCATGTTGATTTGCAGGTACAGCTTCTGACATTTTTTTAGGATAGGGCAGGTTCAAGTTATTCATTAACATCATGAACTGGCTGCGGCTGTGTCCAGCAAATCGGGGATTCCAGCGCTTTTCTTCACCAATCGTAGACACTGTTTGTCCCTGGTAGTCGTGAGCGGGATATACCAAGGTATCATCTGGTAAGGTGAATAGCTTTTGGGTAACAGCGTCATACAACAATCCAGCATCACCGTTTTGGAAGTCGGTACGACCGCAGCCCCGGATGAATAGCGCATCTCCGGTTAACAAGTGAGTATTATTAACCAGGTAAGCCATATGACTGTCGGTGTGTCCAGGAGTCGCGATCGCCTGAATTTGTATATTGCCCAGTTGCAATATCTTTCCATCAGCAATATACCTGTCTGCACAAGTCGTCTGGGCATTCTCAGGCATGATACTTAGACAACCTGTTATACCCTTAAGTTGACTTGTCGCAGTGATGTGATCAGCATGGATGTGAGTTTCCAGACAGTAGCGCAGGGTTAGCCCCAATTCTCGTAATATTTGAATGTCACGTTCAACTTGCTCTGATACAGGATCTACGAGAATAGCTTCTTTGGTTTGTGGATCGGCAATCAAGTATGTGTAGGTACTCGACTCTTTATCAAACAGTTGACGAAATAGCATGGCTGGTTTCGGAGCAAACCAATTTTCAACAACAGCATAAGGTATGGGATTGAGAGATTTCAGTAAATCCTGTGCCAAATTCGCGGCTTGAACACGAATTTCCCCAACAGCAGTTGTTTCCCAAAGATTGCCCTTGCGCGGTGTCCCTAGTGTATACAGTAGTTCAGAAGCATTCCCATCTGCATCCAGCAGCGCACCGTTGACAGCAGTGTCAATTCCCATTGATAGAACATTAGGACGAATCAGGTGTTGTTCTTGAAGGCTGGCGAGTAATGGATGCTGTAAAGAGCGATAATTACAGTTTGAGCCTGTGCAGTTAATAATTCGGTTAACCTGTAAAACAATCTTTGCCTGTGTTTCTCGTTCGCTAATGGTCACAGTTAATTTATTATCAAACTGCTGACAAGTTTGAATCCGTCCTGCATAGTAGCTTAGTTGACCAGATTCCTCAGCAGCATCCAGTACATCGGCAATTTCTGGGGCAATTTGGTGGCGGTGAACTTCCCAATAAGCCTTGACGTGGCGTAGAAATCTTTTTTGTTCTTTTAAGGGAAGTGTTTGCCAAATTTCTTGAGTAACCGGACGAAGTGCATCGATGACTGCCCGCCAGTCTTGTCCTTGCTCATCCGCTGTTCGCACTTGCTGACGTACTAAATGCAGGAGTTCTCGTGCAGTTTTTGGTGCAGTCTCTAAGTCAATAAATGTGGGATAAGGAATTGTTGGTTTGTGACTACACGGCTTCAATCCATGACGAGAAACAGCATGGATTTTTCCTTGAAATCCTTTGGCGTGCAAAGCAACAACTGCATCTACCATCGTCAGCCCGCTTCCAATCAACAGAATAGAATCTTCTGGGTTTAAATCGGCGATCGCATGACTCGACCAAGCATCTCTAATATTGTCATTGTGGTTTTCCACACAAGCAACTGGTTTTGGTAAAGATGCGGGGAAATTACCCAACGCCAGCACAGCCTTTTGAACGTACAAAGACTCACCGCTACTCAGGTGTACCATGAGGTTATGGTTTTTGCTACGAATGGCGATTGCTTCATCAACAATTCGCTCTAACATTACATAAGCTGGGGCGTTTGCCTCTGCTTCGCTCAAAGTCGCCTGGACATAATCCCCATAAACTTTACGTGGAACGAAGGTGGATGCCTTTACCTCTTCATGTCCGTTTCTATGCAACCAGTTCAAAAAGTGATTTGGTTCATCAGGAAACGCACTCATCTTACCTGCCGGAACGTTAAGCAAATGACATTCAAATGGCGTACCGTAAGCAACTCCTCTACCCACTTCTTGATTGCGTTCAATTAACTTAATGAACAGTGGCATGGTTGCTTTTCGCATGATATTTGCTGCCACCAGAGAACCACTTAAGCCGCCACCAATGATAGCGATCGTAGAAGGAGAAATAGTTCGGTTCATCATACAGTTATTCATAGGATGTAAGACTTACTTATTGACAGAACTTCTGTTGGTGAGTTCAAGCATTCGTGATTTATCGAAACTCAGTAAAGCTTAGATACGTATGCTTAATTTTTCTTTAATAAGTTGAAGTCAAATTAACTTCTACAGTTTGGGAATATAAACATCAAACAAGCTAGTCAAATCTATGAACTATGCTGTTTGCTGTATATCTACAAATTTATAACAGATAAATACTTTTGTGTATTTGTTTGGCACAACACATCTGAAATTATTTTAAACTCCACTTCTACACGTGAAAAACAGGGAATTAAATTTGAGTTTTTTATTTCGCAACTTGAGACAAGATGAGACAAAAAATAACTGAGACTAGATAAGCCTTTTGGGCTTTTACATAGTTTAATTTCGACAAATCCGATGTAAATATCGTGGTTTGAAAATAATCCTTGATCCACTCCTCTAGAATAGAAAAATTACCTATTTAATTGTCAAAAATTTCTGACATCTAGCCAGCAATTTTATATGTAAAAATAAAAATAATTGAGAAACGTAGACACGAAATGGCTCGCCGCAGGCTATCACAGAGGCGCTCCAAAACCCAGAGGAGGAGGAAACACAGAGTTTCACCCTCTTATTATTTAGGATTGATATAGATAACTTATAAGAGTCTTTTGGTTTTTGGTTTTTGGTTGCTAATATATATCCGTAAAACTTTGTCTAAATCACACTTAAGAATATTGCATAAACGGAATAAATGCGATAGGCAGAATCAAGTGTAAGATTTGAGTGAAAAATGTTGCTTTACTCGTTTAGCTGTGCAATAATTTTAAGATGGTAAAAATACGGCAATGTAACAAAGTTACCGTTAAATATAATAAAATCCAATTTTGCAGCCAGATTGAATAGGGATTATGCAACTACTTTGGTTTATTCCCACACACGGAGAAGGGCGCTATCTCGGCACTGCTATAGGCGGGCGGGCAGTAAATTTTGAGTATTGGCGGCAAATTGCTCAAGCAGTGGATCACTTGGGCTTTACAGGTGCTTTATTACCTACAGGGCGTTCTTGTGAAGATGCTTGGGTTTTGGCATCAGCGCTGGTAACGCATACTAAAAAAATGCGGTTTTTGGTGGCAATTCGTCCGGGGTTGATGTCACCAGGAGTAGCAGCGCGGATGGCTGCGACGTTTGATCGCGTTTCTGGTGGGCGCTTGTTGATTAACGTGGTTACAGGGGGCGATCCTACAGAGTTGGCGGGAGATGGTTTGCACCTTTCCCATGATGATCGCTACAAACTAACAGACGAATTTTTAACGGTGTGGCGGCAGATAGCTGCAAGTGAAGTTGCAAATTTCCAAGGTGACTATCTCAATATCCAAGATGGCAAGTTACTTTTTCCATCTGTACAGAAACCTTATCCTCCTTTGTGGTTTGGCGGTTCTTCACCCATTGCTCAAAATATTGCCGCCAAGCACGTAGATGTGTACTTGACTTGGGGTGAACCACCAGCACAGGTTGCCGAAAAAATTGCCGCAGTTCGTCAGCTAGCAGAAGCGCAAGGCAGAACACTTCGCTTTGGCATTCGCCTACACGTCATTGTGCGGGAAACCGAAACTCAAGCTTGGGATGCGGCAAATGATTTAATTCGGTATGTAGATGAAGAGGCGATCGCCAAAACTCAAAAAGCTTACGCCCGCATGGATTCGGAAGGGCAACGCCGGATGCAACAATTGCATCAAGGTAGTCGCGAAGCTTTGGAAATTAGCCCAAATTTGTGGGCAGGAATTGGTTTAGTGCGCGGTGGTGCTGGGACTGCTTTGGTAGGCGATCCTGATACGGTTGCCCAGAGAATATCGGAGTATGCAGATTTGGGGATTGAGACTTTCATTTTTTCTGGTTATCCTCATTTAGAGGAAGCGTATCGCGTCGCCGAATTACTCTTTCCTCGTCTGCCTTTAGAAAATATACCTGTTGTAGAACCACAGCTGATGAGTCCGTTTGGTGAGATAATTGCCAATCGAGAATTCCCAAAACAACAAGTTAAAAATAAAACAGCAGCTACCGTAGATTAACTGAAAAATTAATAGCAGGAGAGTTTGACAAAATTGCTTATACTTTAGCGATCGCCTATCTCTATCTGACTTTTCACGGTATCTGGAAAACCTCGCTTCCATTTCTCTCTCCTACGAGGAGAGAGGAATGGAATTTTCTCCCCCTTTCCTACGAGGAAAGGAGGTTAGACCGGTTAGGTCACTCCGTTTTTCCACATGACGTGAAAAGTCAGATTTCTATTGGTGAGAAACTACTTTCATTGAAAATTACTGTAAGTATTGATAGTCACAGCCCCGACTTTTATAATAAGTCGGGGCTGTGAAAATTTGAAATCTAAGTATTTGTTACAGGTAATATCTCCGTATATACATCTTTAAAGTTATCTCATTCCACAGCAATTGTCTGATTGTAAAAAAAACTAACTCTTGACTTCCACACAATACATGAGAAACTAATAATTAGGCAATCTAAATATACCACTAAGGAAGTGCATCCTACTCGTGACAAAACTGACGGGAAAAACCGATCGCTTGTCCATACCTGTTAACTTTCCAAACCCTGAGGTCATATTAGAAACTCAGGAACTCACGCGCTGCTTTAACAAGTTCACCGCTGTTAATACCCTGAATATCTCTGTCATATCTGGAGAAGTATTTGGCTTGCTAGGTCCAAATGGGGCAGGTAAAAGTACAGTCATTAAGATGTTGACAACGCTGCTACCGCCAAGCGCTGGACGGGCAACTATAGCTGGCTATGATGTTACTCATCAGCAAGGTGCTGTTAGAAGAGTCATTGGCTATGTACCCCAAGCTCTTTCTGCTGATGGGAGTCTTACAGGCTATGAAAATCTTTTAATCTTTGCCAAACTGTACGACATTCCCTCTAAACAACGCAGAGAGCGCATTCGTGATGTGCTGGCGTTTATGGGTTTGGAACAAGCAGGCGATCGCCTAGTGAGAAATTACTCTGGTGGCATGATTCGCAAGCTAGAAATTGCTCAATCCATCCTGCATCGACCGCAAATTATGTTTCTCGATGAGCCAACAGTCGGACTCGATCCGGTTGCTCGCAGTCAGGTATGGAATCTCATGCAAGAACTTCGTGCAGATTACGGCACAACCATATTTTTAACTACCCATTTTTTAGAAGAAGCTGATAGTTTGTGTAACCGGGTAGCAATTATGAATCGGGGTAAAGTGATTGCGACTGGCACACCCAGCGATTTAAAAGCTGCTTTAGGAAAACCAAACGCCACCTTGGATGATGTCTTTATTCACTATACAGGGGACGAATTAGCATCAGGAGTTAGTTATCGTGACACAGCAAAAACCAGACGTAATGCTCAACGGTTGGGTTGAACCACGACTTAATCGGCGAGAAAGTTTTATTTATGCTATCGCAGAATTAGCCAGCAAATCTCTAGTCATAGCTGAACTAGAAGTGCGTAAACTCCGCCACGATCCCTATGATTTACTGATACGCGGGGTACAGCCTGCGTTGTGGCTGTTAATCTTCGGGCAAGTTTTTACCCGCACTCGCGCTATCCCTACAGGGAACTTATCCTATTTAGACTTTATGACTCCCGGTATTTTAGCTCAGAGCGTGTTATTTGTAGCAATTTTGACTGGTGGCATGACGCTGATTTGGGAGCGAGATTTAGGAATTGTGCATAAATTGCTTGCTAGTCCTATACCCCGTGCGGCGATGGTATTAGGAAAAGCCCTAGCTTGTGGAATCCGAAGTTTATCACAGATAGTGATTATTTATGGATTAGCGCTACTATTAGGTGTTAACCTGAATCTCCATCCGTTAGCATTACTGCAAGTAGTGGTAATTGTACTTTTAGGGGCAGGTTGTTTTTGTGTTTTTTCACTCATCATTGGCTGTTTGGTAAAAAACCGAGAACGATTTACGGGGATAGGGCAATTGTTAACAATGCCTTTGTTTTTTGCCAGTAATGCCATCTATCCCATCTCCCTGATGCCAAAATGGTTGCAGATAATTTCCCACATCAATCCCTTGACTTATCAAGTTGATGCTTTACGGGGTACAATGCTAGTAAATGGCTCCAGTCTCTATGGATTTGGTCTGGATTGTACAATTCTCTTGCTAACATTAATAAGCTTAACAATTATCTGTGGACGACTTTATCCACGGGTAGCGATGTAATCAGGAGAAAAACAGTCCCATGAAGCTCGGTAAACCCTCTGAAGAATGTGCCGTTAAGGTAATGGATACGATTCCATTGGTGATGCGGTTTATCCGAGCGGATATGCGTGAGAACAGTGTCGCATCTCTATCTATACCGCAGTTACGGGCAATGCTATTTATCAAACGCAATCCTGGAACCTCTCTTTCGGAAGTTGCGGAACATTTAGGTGTCACTTGTGCTACTGCATCCACAACAACAGAACGCTTAGTACAACGTAATTTTATCGAACGTACCGACCATCCCCAAGAGCGACGGCGGGTGGTTCTCAATCTCACAGATGAGGGCAAACACCATCTTGAGCAAACCCTCGCCCAAACTCGCGCTCATATTGCAGACTTGTTAGAAGGTCTGACAGCAGAGGAAATTGTACACATTGAAGAAGGGTTGACTCTACTTAAACATGTCTTCGAGCGATCAGAAGTTAAAAAAGCTCCTTAAGGCTGAGGCTGTAAAACACGATCCCTTTGCAGCTTTGAGGTTTCGAGATTATCGATTATTCACGATTGGGCGCGTACTTTTGTTCACGGGTTCACAAATGCAGACTGTGGCAATTGGCTGGGAACTCTACGAGCGTACTGGTTCAGCGCTGGCGTTAGGTGGGGTGGGGCTGGCGCAAGTCCTGCCGATGATTGCCTTAACTTTGATTGCTGGACACGTAGCAGATCGGCGCGATCGCAAACACACTACCCTACTCTCAATCATGCTGCTAGTCCTTTGCTCGCTAGCTTTGGCAGTTGTTTCCTATACTAAGGGCGCAATAGTTTTAGTTTATACTTGCTTGTTCTTTACAGGTGTAGCTAGGGCGTTCTTGAAGCCTGCCAGCGATGCGCTAATGTGGCATTTAATACCTACGACTGCTTTTACTAATGCTGCCACTTGGAATAGTACTAGTTTTCAGTTAGCAACAGTCATTGGACCAAGTTTGGGAGGATTTGGGATTGCAGCTTTGGGAAGTGCGACAGGGGTATATGTGTTAGCAGCGATCGCATCACTTTTGTGTTTTGCTTTAACAGTGCTAATTAGAGAAAAAAAGACAGCCCTCTCCAAGGAACCAATATCGTTAAAAGCACTAGCTGCTGGTGCTGAGTTTGTCTGGCAGAATCAAGTAATTTTAGCGGCAATTACTCTAGATATGTTTGCCGTCTTGTTGGGAGGTGCAGTTGCACTACTACCCATCTTTGCCAAGGATATCTTGCATGTCGGTCCAGTGGAGTTGGGGTATCTACAGGCAGCACACTCGATTGGCGCACTGATTATGGCGGTACTTCTAGCGCATCTGCCACCTTTACGCAAAGCAGGACCAGCTTTACTGTGGTCTGTGGTAGGTTTTGGTGTGGTCACGATTATTTTTGGGTTGTCTCGTTTGTTTTGGCTGTCACTGCTGATGTTGGCATTGAGTGGCGCACTAGACAGTATTAGCGTTGTCATTCGCCATACCTTAGTTCAGATTCGGACTCCTGACTATTTACGCGGTCGAGTGGCTGCCATCAATAATGTGTTTATCAGCGCCTCGAATGAGTTGGGAGGATTTGAATCAGGTTTGACTGCTGCTTTGTTTGGTCCAGTCATGTCTGTGGTTGGCGGTGGAATTGGGACGATAGTCGTGGTGATGGCGGTGGCTGCGATTTGGCCAGGGATTCGGAAGTTGGGGGCGTTGCAGGAGTATGAGTAAAAAATGACTTGGGTTGAGAAGTAAAATCAAAGATTCTATTCTTTTTTGGTTTCACTATTGTTCAAACCAACCTACAAATCTATGTTCTTTCTTTCTACACACTTATCACACTCTTCAAGTCCTTGTTTAATAAAGACTGTAGGACTATTACTGCTAATTATTTCTCGTGAACCATCTAGATTTAACACATATTCTCCTACAAGCATCTTCCAATGATTACATTTTAGGTTAAAATGGTATTTACTACTTTTATTGCTTAAATTACCAATGTAATCACCTTCTAAAATTCTGACCTGAGAGTATTTAGCTAGCTGATTAGTCAACTTTTCTATTTCAAGTTCTTTTCGACGAACATCTTGAATTAGTTGGTTTACACGTTTATCTAAAGAATCTTTTTGGCTTTGAGATTCCAATAGTTTTTGATTAAGTTTATTTAATTCTGTATTCAGACTGCTAATTTGATTTTGTCTATTTCTATTTGCAGCAATATAACTTTCAAGTTCTTCCCGAAGTCTTAAAAGTTCTGTTTCACGTTCGTATATCGCTCCATTAACATTATTTAAAGTTTCCGAATAGCTTTCCAACTCTTGTTGCATTACATATTTTTCTTGGATTAATTTATTAAATTGTTTAGAGAGAATCTTTCTCTGCTCTTTTAGCTCATTGATGATACTCTCATTGAGATTAGCTAATTCAGAATCTCCAAGATTAAATAATCCTTTGAGCGATATATCATTAAGCAGACCTCCAATTTTATACATAATCCTCAATCTATAAGGACTAATTTTTTCTGCATTTCTAGCTGTTTCTCTAGATAATTTATTCAGTGACTCTTGAATTATTGTTTCCGATGGTTGACTATTTTTGACAGCCAAAACAACTTCATCTATTATTTTTTCAATTTGTATAAAGTCTTTTTGTGCCTTGCTTAAAGTAATATATTCAAAAAATTTCTGAATTTTAGCTAGTTTACGATATTTTTCTGGTCTACGAGGATTTAGTTCATCTAAAATTTCAATCTTTTTCGACTTTAAAGCTTCTATGGTCTTTGCAATGCGCTCATTGCTTTCAGCGGTATTGGCTCCTAAACGCTCTAAAAGTCCCATACATAACCATGCTTGGGAATCAAGTTTATTTAATCTTTGTATTTGTTGCTGATTATCTAGTTGAGAGACAAAATCAGTCTTTTGTAACTGCTTTTGTAAGTTATTAACCTTAGCTGCAATCGTACCCCTAAAGCAGCATATAATCAGTTCAATAACTTGACCATAAGGAAATGAATAGTCAGCAAACCAACCGAAAAGAATCCAGAAGACAAGTGCCGACACAAGAAAAAGTATAACCTTAAAATAGCTTAAAAGTTTTCCTAATAAACTCAAAGGCTCTAAGTCTGTATCTAAAAGACTAAAGTAATTATTGTTGACGAAAGAATTGCTGACCTACAACTGTGCTCTTGTCAGCGTTGATGTTAACTCCAGATTGGGTATTTTGAATAACTTTAGCACTATTACTTTCCAATTTTTGGAACTTCACTATAAGTTGCTCTAAATCACTCTTAAAGTTCTGATCCTCTATCGCTTTCTCTAAAATTGCGGTTTTCAGCAAGTCTGGATCTTTTTGGACTTGATCTAACTTCAATGTCCCGTGAAATTTTGCTTTTAAATACTGAAGTATTTGCACACCTACTTCTTCCAGAGCGCCTCCTGTCACTTTATCCAATACATTAAGCACTATCTTGACTGTTTCGGTAGCTAATGCAGTTTCCAACATACAGTGGTAGCCCTGAGTGTACTCTTATTTTTATACCATAATTACAGTAATTTACCAATCCTATCTTCTCTGTCTAGAAGGTTAGGTTGGGTTTGAGGAACTAAACCCAACCTACTACTCATTACGGAACAGACAAACGGAAAATTAAAGATTTAAAACCCTTGTCTTGCGGGTTTTGTATGTATAGCCGCGACTTCCAGTCGCCAACTACAAGATACCAGAACTAGACTGCCACCTGCTCACGAGAAGCTGCAACTGTGCTGAACTTGTTTGTCGGACGGGGCAATCCGAGATTCTCGCGCAGGGTTCGACCTTCATACTCAGTCCGGAACAGTTCCCGGCGTTGCAGTTCAGGAATCACCAGTTCTACAAACTCATCCAAACCACCTGGTAAATAGGGCGGCATAATATTAAACCCATCTGCCCCGCCGTTGACAAACCAATCTTCAAGCTGATCGGCAATCTGTTGGGGTGTTCCTAATATTGTTCGATGTCCCCGCGCACCAGCGATCGCCAAATACAACTCCCGAATAGTTAAATTCTCTCTTTGGGCGAGGTCGGTCACCAGCTTCAAGCGGCTTTTTGCAAGTTCGGTCTCTGGTAGTTCCGGTAGCGGACCATCCAGAGGGTAGCCGGATAAATCGACTCCACCTACCAACCCTGAGAGTAAACCCAATCCAACCTGCGGATGGATCAACTCCTGAAGCTGCTCATATTTGTCCTTTGCTTCCTGGGAAGTTCTGCCAATTACTGGGAACACACCCGGCATAATCTTGAGATGGTCGGGAGAACGTCCGTATTTAGCCAGTTTTTTCTTCACACCCGCATAGAAAGCTTGAGCTTCCGCAAGCGTTTGCTGGGCGGTAAAAATCACCTCCGCTGTCTGTGCTGCAAGTTCTTGCCCGTCATCGGAAGACCCAGCTTGAATGATCACCGGATACCCTTGGATTGGACGTGCTACATTCAACGGACCGCGCACCGAAAAATGCTCGCCCTTGTGGTTGGGAATGTGCAACTTGTCAGCATCGAAGTAAATCCCTGACTCCTTATCGCGTAAAAAGGCATCGTCTTCCCAACTATCCCAAAGCGCTGTTACGACATCCACAAACTCTTTGGCACGCTCATAGCGCAGTGTATGCTCCATGTGCTTTTCACGGTTGAAGTTGTTCGCTTCCGCAACAGTTGCGGAGGTGACGAGATTCCAACCAGCACGACCACCACTAAGATAATCTAATGAAGCAAACTTGCGGGCGAGGTGAAAAGGTTCGTTGTATGTAGTTGATACCGTCGCCGTCAACCCAATGCGCTCGGTTACTACAGACAAAGCTGATAATAAGGTGAGGGGTTCAAAGTGTACAACCGAGGTGCGGCTCAAAGCCTCAGTTCCTCTACCGCGATCGCGCACAGCCACACCATCAGCGAAGAAGATCATGTCAAATTTTCCTCGTTCTGCCGTCTGCGCGATTTGCTTAAAATGCTGGAAGTTCAAACCGCCATCTGCTCGTGCATCCGGGTGTCGCCACGCCGCTACGTGATGACCAGAACTCATCAAGAATGCACCCAGTCTCAGTTGTCTTTTTTTTGTACTCATCTTCCTTTTCCATCTTCAACTGCATACACTAAAGGGCTGCAAGATCCCCGACTTCGCAAAAGTTGTCGGGGATCTGACCAACCTAACCCCTGATACTCAAGCAGTGACCAAACTTGGAATGTATGTAGAAGAGTCCCCCTTGATTGCCTCACTATGTTTACCGTCAATGCCAACTGGGAGGTCGCCGACGATGGTTACTCGCTGAACGTGGCGGGGTTGGTCGCCGTAATCGGAAATCGCATAATGTTGAGTAGCGCGGTTATCCCAGAATGCCACGTCACCAACTTGCCAACGCCAACGAACTGTATTTTCCGGACGTGTCACATATGACTGCAACAGTCGGAGAATGTCGTCCGATTCAGTCGTTGATAGTCCCTTGATCTGGCGAACAAAACCACCAATGAATAGTATGCGTTCTCCAGATTCCGGATGGACGCGCACTACTGGATGTAGAGTTTCGTATACAGTCGATGTGAAGACTTTCCGGTAAGCCTTAGTCTCTTCAGAAAGGTCTACTGCGGCTTCTGCATAGTCATAGGCATTACTATGTACAGCCCAAAGTTCGTCAGCGAGATTACGCAGATGTGTTGGTAAATCTTGGTATGCAGCGACCGTGTTTGCCCAGATAGTATCGCCTCCTGATGGCGGAATAACAAGCGTCCGTAAAATAGAGCCGAGTGGTGGGCGGTCTACAAATGTGACATCAGTATGCCAGTTATTCGCACGAGTGGCGGTTCGACCGTAATTCAGGTCAAGGACTTCTGGGTGTCCTGGGAACGATGGTACTGTGGGGTGAGCTGTGGTAACTTCACCAAATCGGCGAGCAAAGGCGACTTGACCGTTGGCATCGAGTTGCTGGTTACGGAAGAAAATTACTTTGTATTGAACTAGACGCTTGCGGATTTCACTGATAACATCATCGCTGAGGTTAGCACTCAAGTCAACACCTACAATCTCTGCACCGATACGTCCTGCAACTGGTTGGATGTCAAAGTATTGAGAACTCATGTTTTTGTGTCTCCAAGTTTTTTAACGTTATTTTTGACTGATTGATGGAGGATTAATTACTGCGTATTGTTCAGGTGTCAGCATGGCTTCCTGAATATTGAGAGGTTTAGGAAGCAAACAAATTCCTTCCTTAGCGACCAACACTCACCAGATATTCTTCAGCTTCTTTCTCAATTGCCGTACCCTTGAAGAAGTCACGATTGAGACTGGTGTACAATTCCAAAGGATGGATAGATAGAAAGTAACGCAAGTCTTCTTCGCTGAGAATGCCGCGTTCAACAAAGCTATAAGCGTTGGAGGTGACAGCTGTGATATCTGGCACATCCCAGTGACCGGAATCAGAACCCAAGAAGGCTTTTACTCTGTCACCAAATGGATTCGCTTTTTGATGGAAGGCATAGGCAACGCGGGTGTCGTCTGATTCTGTGCCAAAGTAGAAGTGATTTAAGAAGCGATCACGCACATCTTCCGGTTTTGTAATTCCAGCCTCAGCAAATTCATTCAACTCACCTGGGTCTTCTGGTGCAAAGTATTTACCGTGGAAGCCTAAACCACTACCAATTTCCTCAAAGCGATTCTCGTTCCGAGACGCTCCGCGAACGCTCAATTCTGGACCACCATAACGAGCGAACAGTTCGCGCAATTCTTCCTTATTTACGTTGCCCGGATGATTGTTCTGTAAAATTTCCGGATTGCGAGTTTCCCAGTGCCAGATGATATCAGTATAAAGGCTAGCACCCCAAACAGAACCACCTTCTAGGAAAGCAAACTTCAAGGTGGGGAAACGGCGGGTAACACCACCAAAAAACAGTGCTTTGCAGAAGGCTTCACCCGCTGAGGCAAAGTGTCCAATATGATTGTATTGGTAATTAGAAATTGAGCGGCGAGCAGTCCAACCCATACCAGAAGCATGGGTGGTCGGGACAACTTTCAATTCCACGCACTTTGCCCAGAAGGGATCGTAATCATAGGCGCTATCCAAGGCGAAGGTATCAATCCAGGTTGCTTCCCGTTGCACTTCTTCAGGATATTTCTCAAAGCCAGGAATGACGCGAGTGACATAAGCAGGAATTTGAATTGCTTTGAGTCCCAGTTCTTTGACTGCATATTCTAATTCCTCGATTCCTTCTTGGGGTGTATTTAGAGGAATTGTCGCAATGGGAGTGACGCGAACGCCCGTATGTTGCCGAGCCTGTTCTGGAAGAACAGGCTCCCCCAAAGCGGAGCTTTGGGGCAACCAAGCGGAGCTTGGTTGGGCAACAGGGCGCGCTTCGCGAACGCTATAATCACGGAATATATCTGCATGATAAAGGTTCGCCGCACGGCAAACAGCCCGCCGCATTTCTTCGTTCTTGATTTGCGGTGCTAGCGTTGCCAAATTCGGATACAGCACAGCAAAGTCTGTCCCCGCTTCTTGTAAGCGTTCATGCAGCAGCTTTGGCAAACTCACGGTAGCTAAATTTAAGGTGTCCTTGGTGGGACGACCCCAGAAGGGAGGACGAGCTGTACGATAAGTACGGCGTTCTTCCCAAGTTTGCTGGAACCAACGATAACGTCCAGCACCAGGTAGATGCGATCGGAAGCTATCAGCAATCTGAGAACCACCCACTTGAGCTAAATAATCGAGAAAGGCTGGCTCAAATTCCTGGGTATGGACATCAGTATCAATGATGGGATAACCTAGTTGCTCCCGAATCTGTGCTGATCGAGACTTCTTTGTGGGACGTTCAAGCGCAATTGTCATGATAATTTCTCCACAGTTATGTCACTCGTTGACTTTCACAAGTCGTAAACCCTGACGAAAATCGAGCTTCATGATCGAGCAAAAATTGAAAGTCTGGCATGGGATAACTTTTTACCATGCCTGTATATACTCACAGGATTTTCTGGAGGAAAATTCAATACTGTTTTTGTGCCAGCGATACCCGAAAAAAACGGGCATTGCAAGATTGCTCAAAGTGTCTGAGTGATTCCTCTGTGCAAGTATTGCACAAAGCATTTTTTTACGGCTTGTCTACCGGACTATCGGATATTAATTCAGTAGTATGACACACCAAGAGCGACAAGACAAGTCTTTAGCAAACAAACTATACGTTTCTCTAAGTTTTTGATTGACTAACTTTTAGATAAAATAAATAAGAACCCAAGGAGGCTTTCATCACTTTTCTCAGGCAATCTCTATATCTTTGGAATACACTATCAGTATATAATACTGTAAACAGACAGACATACAGTATTATGTAGCTTGGCTGGTGTAGATACCTGCCAGGGAGAATTCCAAATTTCCATAGTTGACGTACTCCTCGGCATAAATGCACGAGGATTCTTAAAGGTTGCTACTCCGAAAGCTAAAGCTTTACTCCGTAGCACTTCTTCTTCCTGTTTCATTGACTCTTAACTAGGCTTTGCCCCATGACTCCACCCCCGCCAGACCGTCTCAACAAGCATTTTAGTTTTACATCCAGGAAGCGTCCCTCCCCAGATGGATCTGAATTTTATTGGGCTAATTTCTCTGCAATTTCTAATTGCTTCGTATTACAGGTCGCGTCACCATTACATGCTCTAGGGTGATATTTGTCTCGACAAGCCCAAACAAGGCTGAGATACCTTTAATCTGTGGGTTGTTTACCACTTGTAATAAGAGTATACGCTATCTTGTCCATACATTCTGGAAAAAAAGAAACGTCGGGTTAAAACCCGTCGTGTCGTATTTCATCCCCTTTCTAAAGAAAAGGGTTTTCATCATCCCGCTCGCAGCCTGATAAATTCGGGAGGCGTTGCAATCCTATAAGCAAATTCTCCCAATTTCTTTAAGCAATACTTCGCCCTGCGCCACACCCGACGAGTGCAACTCCATAACATAAGCGCAATATTTACAAGGAAACCATTCCATGAGCAACATAGAACTTTACTTCGCCAAAGGCTCTACCTTCTCCCAACGAACCCGTGTTGTTTTGCTGGAAAAAGGAATTGACTTTACTCCCATTGAAATTGACTTACAGAACAAACCGGATAAGTTCACACAGGTTTCCCGCTATGGCAAAGTCCCAGCCATCAAACATGGGGATATTGAGATATATGAGTCTGCCATCATTAATGAGTATCTAGATGAAGTCTTCCCGGAACCACCTCTATTACCCCACGATCCGGGAGCAAAAGCAATAGCCCGTATCTGGATCGATTACGCCAACACTCGCTTAGTACCTGCCTTTAACAAATTCCTACGGGGTAAAGATAGCAGCGAACAGGAACAGGGACGAAGAGAGTTCCTAGAATCCCTTTTGTACATTGAGCAAGAAGGATTAGGCAAGCTATCCGGTGATGGTCAGTACTGGTTAGGGGATAAACTGAGTTTAGTTGATATCAGCTTTTATCCTTGGTTTGAACGCTTGCCCCTTTTGGAACACTTCCGTAAATTCACACTACCAGCAGAAACAGCTCGCTTGCAGCAATGGTGGAATACACTGCGCGATCGCCCTACAATTCGGGCAGTTGAAAATCCGGTCAGCTATTATATAGAGCGATTTACCAAGATTCTCGGTGAACCTACAGCAGTGGGTGCCGCTCAAAAGTAGGGCAATGCTTTCTTACAGCGTGGTTTGTCACCAAAACATTGAACACAAGGATGCAACCTATGAGCCTATCCAGCCCAATTTTATCCAAACCCGTCTTAGAGGATTTGCCTTATGTTGAGGCAGTTCTCAATTACCTGACTCCAATGGCCCAAAAGCCTGTTAACTACACCTACGAACCACCACCAGGTGTTCCAAGACAGAACGGAGTGTACGAGGCGCACAAGCTGCCGATCCGCAATGCTAGAGCGATTGCACAAGATTTATCCTTAGACCAAGAGGGCTTCGCTTACGCCGCTCACAAAAGCGCCGTCCGCGACTTTTACGATGAGGACGAGGTACGTCGCGTCTACTACCCAGAAGCCGAACAACTTTTGGCAGATGTAACGGGCGCAAAAAAGGTATTGGTGTTCGATCACAACCTTCGTAATAATGAGCGGGCGAAGCAGAGTGAGAACGGTGCAAAGGAGCCAGTAAAGCGGGTACACAACGACTTCACCGCCAAGTCTGGCTATAGTCGCGCCCGTGCGGTGTTGACAGCACTTGGTACAGATGACCCCGATGAACTTCTGCAACATCGGTTCAGCATTGTCAACGTCTGGCGACCGATTGCTAAACCAGTCCAAGAGTCTCCATTGGCAGTGTGTGACGCGCAAAGCATAGCGCCCAAAGACTTGGTAGCTGGCGACCTGGTATACCGCGATCGCATTGGCGAGACTTACGCGATTACATACAACCCGACGCACCGGTGGTTCTACTTTCCGCAATTGCAACCGAACGAAGCGCTATTTATCAAGTGCTTTGATTCTGCGGAGGATGGACGGGCGCGGTTTGCTGCCCACACTGCGTTCGATGATCCGACAAGTCCGCCGGACGCCCCGCCGCGCCCTAAGATGGGGTGAGGTTTGTAAGGTTCCTCAAGCAACTTCCGCTCGTCTTCAGAAAGTACCAAATCCACAGCCTCTACTGAATCTTTGAGATGTTCTATTTTACTAGCACCAATAATAGGAGCCGTTACACCCGGTTGGTGCAACAGCCAAGCTAGAGCAATCTGTGTTGGGGTAACTTGACGTTGTTTAGCTAAGTCTACGACGCGATCGACTATTTGAAAATCTGATTCGTCATAGTAGAGATTGTGGGCAAATTCATCGGTTTTAGCACGAATGGTTTCACCATAACCTTGGGGACGCCGATTCCCAGCTAAAAAGCCTCGTGCAAGGGGACTCCAGGGAATTATCCCAATCCCTTCTGCGCGAGATAATGGTATGACCTCTCGTTCTTCTTCCCGATAAACTAGGTTGTAGTGATTTTGCATGGAAACAAAGCGCGTCCAGCCGTGTTTGTCTGCTGTGTAAAGAGCTTTGGCAAACTGCCATGCGTACATACTTGATGCACCAATGTAACGAACCTTACCCGATTTCACGACATCATGCAATGCCTCTAAAGTTTCCTCAATCGGTGTTTCGTTGTCCCAACGATGAATTTGGTACAAATCTACATAATCTGTCTGTAGGCGTCGTAATGAGGCATCAATGCTATCAAAAATATGTTTGCGAGATAGTCCTCTGTCGTTGGGTCCATCACCTACTTGGTTGTAAACTTTGGTAGCAATGATGACTTGATCTCTTCTGGCAAAGTCTTTGAGTGCCCTTCCGAGAATCTCTTCGCTAACACCCAAAGAGTAAACATCGGCGGTATCAAAGAAATTAATCCCCAACTCCAAAGCCAGTTTGATAAATGGGCGACTTTCTTCTTCTTCTAGTACCCATTCTCGCCATTTGCGGGAGCCATAAGTCATTGTACCAAGAGACAGACGCGATACTTTCAGTCCGGTTTTGCCAAGATTAACGTATTTCATGTGGTTAACTTTACTAATTTCTCAGGTGCTTGATGAATTTTGTGATCAGTAGGCAGAACAATACCTATTTAATAAACCGCCAAGCTGATAAATTGTCACTATAACTCCATCGAAAAGTGATGGCTTGTAATACTCATACGCTGCATGAGATAAAATCTGTGAGCTTGAAATCGCTGGACTCCAGAATCAAGGCTAAGGTGTTGACACTGATGATTTTGAGCATATTCAATTAGCCACTGGAATAACTGTTTACCGTAACCTTGTGACTGCTTTAACTCATCAACAACTAAGTCATCAATGTACAAAAACTTTCCTAATGCCAAACAGTTAGAAATACGAAATCCCGCCACTGCTAAAGTTTGCTCTTCTTTTTGCAAAAAGGCAAGTTTATATCCTTCTTTCATCTGATACCGAACTTGTTCTACGAAGTCAGCCTGCTGAAGGTGCGGGCGTAACTGGGATATCACAGGGAAACACCCTAAAATTTGAGAGTCAGATTCTGCCAGTTGTACTAACACAAATGTTGTTTCTAAAAATATTACATTCCTTCATACTACTAAACGTCTTAGTTCTCTGTTGACGTGAGCCAAGTCTCGCTGGGTTATCGGTATGTTGCTTCGGCTTGCATGACGCTTTTCCAGTAGTTAATAGCTTTTAAATAGAACTCTTGCACAGACAGAGGCGAAAAGCAAGCGATAGCTAATTTCTCCGTCACTTCCTAGATGTGAATATTCACCCCAAAAATTTCCTGAACCACAATTACAGCCGGGAAAGTTCCTTCACCCTCAGGTTCAGCCAGATAAGCATCTATGTGCAAATCACCATTGGGGATTTTGACTCTTGTAGTGCTAATTGCTGTATTTGTCGCTGTGTTGGTCATCTTTGCAAACAGTTAGGATTTTTCACAATGTCTCTCCGTAGTATAATACTGTATATTGATAAAGATACAGTATTTGAAAATGAGTAGCGTAATTAGTTCTACAGCCAAATAAAAGTTAAGAATGCAACCTATCATCTATCGCGTCAGCGCTACTGATGTTCCGCTCTTGCACGAAATTCTTATAGCCTGTGGACTTGATCTGCAAGTAAGATTTGGTTTAACGCATTGGATACCTCCTATCTATCCCCTCGAAAATATGCTCAAAGATGCAGAAAAGTTAGAGGTTTATGCACTCAAAGTAGGTGAAAGTTTGGTAGGTACTTTCACCTTAGAGTTTGCATCTAAAGTACCTCTTAGCTACATCAAGTATGGAAAAATTCATTGGTAAATTTCAGATGTACCTGCGGTGTATGTGCATAAATTAGCTGTGCTACCAGAACGACAAGGACAAGGACTAGGGACATGGTGTTTGGGAACTATTGAAAAATTGGCACTTACTAATGGATATCTGACTGTGCGATTGGATGCTGTGAAAACTTATAAAAAACTCTTGTCTTTCTACGCAAGTCGAGGATACCTGAGAGTAGGAGAACTAATTTTTAATTCGGATGTTTGGGTTGATGCTTTTGTCTTTGAAAAAGTTTTGTTCAAGTAAAGCAATTCTCTAAAAGTTGGACTAAGTAATCATGTGGTTGGATGCAATTGATCATATCCAAGTGACATCTTCCCCAGAAGCAGAAGATGCAATGCTATTTTTTTACGGCAAAGTTTTGGGACTCACTGAAATTCCTAAACCTGAGACAATCAAAGCAAATGGAGGTGCTTGGTATGTTCTGGGAAATATTCAGATTCATGTTAGTACGGAAAAAAAACCAGATAATGCAGCATCTCGGCGACATATTTGTTACTTAGTAAGTGATTTGCAGGCTTTCCAAAAACACCTGCGATCGCATAGTGTGGAAATTATTCCCGATCAACAACCAATACCAGGACATGCGCGATTCTTTCTGCGCGATCCCGCTGGAAATCGGATAGAAATAGCAGAAAAACACACAATCCTATCATAAAAATTCACGAGCAGATAAAATGATTTTTGACCAAGTAGAATTTGATCTACGTTGCGAATGGGGTGCAAAAGGAGTTTCTGAACTCGCACCTATTAGTGATGTCATTGTTATAGTTGATGTTCTATCTTTCTCAACTTCAACAGAAATTGCCACAAACAATGGTGCAATCATTTATCCCTACCAATGGAGAGATCAGTCTGCCCTTGACTATGCACAGTCTGTACAAGCAGAATTATCAAAAGGTCGTTTATCCAAAGACGGTTATTCGCTTTCTCCTGCATCTCTAACTAAAATTCCTGCGGGAACTAAGCTGGTTGTACCATCTCCCAATGGTTCCTCTCTAACGTTGCTGACTCTTAACACTCCCACCATAGCTGGTTGTTTGCGAAATAGTGAAGCTGTGGCAAAATTTGCTCAAAGGTATGGATCTCGAATTGCAGTGATTCCTGCAGGTGAAAAGTGGGAAGATGGTACTCTACGTCCAGCATTTGAAGATTTAATTGGCGCAGGGGCAATTCTTAGTTATTTAAATGGCAATCTTTCACCAGAAGCAGAAACTGCTGTAGTAGCATTTCATGCATTCAAGCATGATTTATTAACGTATTTGAAACAATGCAGTTCTGGAAAAGAGTTGATTGCCAAAGGTTTTGAGTTAGATGTTGAATTAGCAGCGGCTTTTAATGTTAGCGATTGCGTACCTTTGTTTAATCAAAACGCTTACATCCGTCAGAAATAAGAATCCCGACTTCCCACCAGAAGTCGGGATTCTTGGTTTTTAAATTTAGTCGCTATAGTTTTTTTTTAGAGGTAAAGGAACTTCAGCATTCAGCCATTCTAAGAAGGTATTGTTGATTTCTGTGGGTGAGATTTCTGCAATAAAGTTAGTGTAATTAATATGCTGGCGAATCACTTCTTCAATTTGCTCCCGATAACCTGATTGAGTTTTTACAATCAAAACGACTTCTGGTTCTTCTGTGATTTCTCCTTTCCATATATAAGCGCAGGTAATGGGAAACCAATTAACACAAACAGCTAGTTTTTGTTCCAACAAAGCACGACCGATATGACGTGCTTCATCTGAATTATTCAAGGTGATGTAGTAAAGTTTCATGTCAATCAAGAAAGTAGGTCTAGTATTTTCTAAAAGTTTACTCTTTTCTACTCGCTAGAAATCAATTGTGTAACAAGTCTACTGACAAATACCATATCACAATTTATCTTTTATGATGTTCCATACCTTACTTCTGTTTATTACCGCGTTTATTGCGGGTGGACTCAATGCTGTGGCAGGGGGTGGAAGTTTTATTACATTTCCAGTCCTGATTTTTACGGGTGTACCTCCAATCACTGCCAATGCAACAAATAATACTGCTTTATGGGTAGCGGCTTTGGCGAGTGCAGGAGCATATCGTCAGAATTTAAGCATCCCGCGACGGCAATTCTTCTTACTGTGTGGCATCAGTTTAGTCGGTGGAGTGCTTGGTTCTGTTGCTTTGTTATATACCTCTCCAGATGTTTTTCAAAAGCTAATTCCGTATCTATTGCTGCTAGCAACGCTCGTGTTTACCTTCGGTGAACCGCTCAAAACATGGTTTCAGCGTCAGAGTCAAAAGTCATCAGAATCCCCACCGTTGTTAAACCTCATGTTAGCCCAACTAGCGATCGCCATCTACGGTGGTTTCTTTGGCGCAGGTTTAGGTATTTTAATGCTAGCAACCCTGACGTTTTTGGGAATCAAAAATATTCACACCATGAACGCCTTTAAGACGTTTCTAGGGAGTTGCATTAATGGAATTGCCATTATTCCCTTTATTTTTGCAGGTGTCATTGCTTGGCATCAAGCTATTTTGATGGCTGTCGGTGGTTCTCTTGGTGGTTACTTATGCGCTAACTATGCTCGTAGGCTTGAACCCCTTTTAATTCGTAGAGTTGTGATGGTTGTTGCTTTTAGTATGACTATTTACTTTTTTATTCATGGTTAGGCTTGAGGTGATTTCTATGAAAAAATTTACCGATGGAGGTAAAATGTACTCTTGATGCGAAGGAAACACGAGAAAGCATTTTGGATACCTTAGCCCCAGCAGGCGCACCCAAAGCATTAACATCATCGCAAATCGAAGACTTGCGGTTGGCAGCATCGAAAATGAATGGAGTAGAACGTCGGGCATTTATCAACAGGAACTATTCAATCTATGGCTAAACTTTTTGAATCCATCACTGAAGAACTGCAAGAATTTATTGAAGCTCAACACCTTTTCTTTGTAGGTTCTGCACCCTTAAGTCCCACTGGTCATGTTAACCTTTCTCCTAAAGGTCTAGGAGGTTTTCGCGTTCTTTCTCCCCATCGTGTAGGTTACTTGGACGTGACAGGTAGTGGTAACGAAACCTCAGCCCATCTGCAAGAAAATGGGCGAATTACTTTTATGTTTTGCGCTTTTGCTGAACCCCCAAGTATTCTCCGTCTCTACGGTAAAGGATACACAGTTATTCCCAGTTCGCCAGAATGGGAAACTCTGTATCCCTTGTTTTCAGAGATTCCCGGAGCGCGTCAAATTATTGTAGCGGATATCTCAAGAGTGCAGACCTCTTGTGGTTTTGGCGTACCACTTTATGAATATAAAGGACAGAGGGAGACTTTAGTCAAATGGGCAAAGAAAAAAGGTGAAGCCGGACTTAAAGAATATCATCAGCAAAAAAATCTGGTCAGCATTGATGGTTTAGCTACTCCATTGAGTAAGTCATGAGGCTATTGATAAGTTTTGGCTCTCTTATTGGCTGATTTTGGCGCAAAGGTAGTTGTATGCGATAGCCTTAGGTGATTTCTAGGAAAGAATTTACCGATGGAGGTAAAATGTACTCTTGATGCGAAGGAAACAGGAGAAAGCATTTGGATAGGTTAGCCCTCGCAGGCGCACCCAAAGCATTAACATCGTCGCAAATCGAAGACTTGCGGTTGGCAGCATCGAAAATGAATGGAGTAGAACGTCGGGGTTTTCAGGCTGAAATGGCATTGAAATATTGCAAGGGTAGTGCAAGGCTGGCAGAAACAGTATTTGGTTGGGGTAGACAGAATATAGAGGTAGGATTGGCCCAAAAACGAACAGGAATAACTTGTATGGGATTACAGTCAACCAAATGTGGAGCAAAGCGTTGGGAGGAGAAACAACCAAAAGCTGCGTTGTCACTGCAACAGCTTCTTGCAATCTTATGCTCAACAAGACCCGACATTTAAAACATCATTAGCCTATACCCGACTAACCGCAGCATCGGCATTGAAAGAACTAAAAGAGCAGGGATTTAGCCAGGAGCAATTGCCAGGAGCCAGTACAATGGCACAAGTATTGAACCGAATGGGCTATCGTCAACGCTAGCGTTGTAAAAGCCAAACCTCAAAAAAAATTGCACAAACAGACGACATCTTCAACAACATTAAAGAATTTGATCAGCAAGCAACAAGCACGCTTGTCAAACGACTAAGCATGGACTGTAAAGCTACCGTTAATATTGGGGATTATTCTCGTGGGGAAAAAACCAGAGGAGACAATGGGATATTTTGATTCGACCACTTTAGCTGGTAATTTCTTTTTCAAAAATCGCCTAAGCGATCGCAAATAGCTTATATTCACCGAAACGAGGATCTATGACTCAAGAGCAATGGACTGCGGTTGACCGCTACATCACCGATTTGTTTGTGCCGCCCGATCCCGCGCTGGATGCGACGCTCCAGACCAGCGCCGCAGCCGGTCTGCCGCCGCATAACGTTTCCCCTAACCAGGGCAAGCTGCTGCTGCTGTTGGCGCGGGTTCAAGGGGCGCGCACCATCCTGGAGATTGGCACACTGGGGGGCTACAGCACGATCTGGCTGGCGCGATCGCTGCCCGCTGACGGTCGCCTGATCACACTGGAGGCTAACCCAAAGCACGCCGAAGTTGCCCGCGCCAACATCGCGCACGCTGGTCTGTCTGATGTCGTTGAGTTACGTCTCGGGCGAGCGCTGGATACACTGCCGCAGCTCGTCGCGGAGGGTCGCGACCCATTTGACCTGATTTTCATCGACGCCGACAAGCCAAGCAATCCAGATTACTTCGCGTGGGCGCTCAAGCTTTCTCGTCGCGGCACCCTGATCGTCGCCGATAATGTTGTGCGTAACGGAGCTGTGGTGGATGCTAAGAGTGGCGATCCCAGCGTCCAGGGTGTGCGCCGCTTCAACGAGCTGCTCGCCGAGTCTCCGCACGTGAGTGCTACGGCAATCCAGACGGTGGGCAGCAAAGGGTACGACGGCTTCGCGATCGCGATCGTCACCACCGAGCAGTAGCGCTGTGAAAGAGCGGTTCTGATTTATAGATATTTTTTACCTTGCTTTATTAGCAACACCAGAAAACACAAATAACTGTTGCTCTTTGGGTGTAGGCAAGTTTTCACCCCTGTAACGATGAAGACCTACTCCCATATCTCCTGTTGCAGTGAGTTTGAAGTTAACTTCCTCAAATCCAGATTCACGTAAAAATCTACGCACAGTCTCAGAGTAGGGAATACCGTTAGAGTGTCCGCGAGTCCAAATTACAAAAGCACCTTGTTTACTTAGAAAACTTAGGTTTCCTAGCAAGCGATTAAGTTCAGCTTCATCAGCAAGATTACCAAAGATACCGCACACAATCACAATGTCTGCTGGTACTGCTCCTACATAGTTGGAGGAAATAGTTGCATCACCATTGATAAACTCAATTTGCTGTGCCAAACCCAAGGATTCTATACTTGCGCGTCCACGTTCAACTAGTTGGGGATTGATCTCAACGAGTCGTGCATGGACATCTTTTGCACGAGGGTGACTTGCGAGGGTTCCCAATAAATCTCGTCCATCACCCGCGCAAACACTCACTACACGGATTATTCCTGGTGGGGACGCATCCAAACTATGAGAAATGTATTCCCGCACAATTTGCAAGCGTTGTTGCAATTTTGGCTCAGTATTGTAGAGGTCGTGCCATTCTAACCAGTCTTTAGGCATAACGCGATTCTCTCCTCATCCAAAGTATGCTTTTGCAGGTGAGCTTGTCACCTGAAATGTAATTTACGCTAAACTTATCAAGTAACTGTATTATATTTGTTTTAAGTAGAATATCACACAAATTAAGACAAAATCAATGTTTGGAATTATATTTTCCTTGACAAAAGCCTTCCTTGTAGGAATCCGCCCACAACTTTGGTAACATGGAATATTTCCTAGAAAGCTTAAAACTATAAGTAGCACATGAATTTTAATTTAGAGCAGTTTGCTAGCGATAATAACTCTGGGATTTGTCCGGAAGCATTGGAATACATGATGAAGGCAAATCAAGGTAGTGCTCCTGCTTATGGAAATGATGAATGGACTTCATTAGCTGCAGACTATTTTAGAGACTTATTTGAAATTGATTGCGAAGTCTTTTTTGTCTTTAATGGTACTGCGGCAAATTCCTTATCATTGGCTGCATTATGTCAATCTTACCATAGTGTCATTTGTCATGAAAACGCCCATATCGAAACTGATGAATGTGGTGCACCGGAATTTGCTTCTAATGGTTCCAAGCTGCTACTTGCTAAAGGGGAAAATGGCAAGTTAACTCCAGAAGCGATAGAAGCAATTGTCAATAAGCGGGCTGATATTCACTATCCCAAACCTAAAGTCATTAGTCTGACTCAATCGACAGAATTAGGAACTTTGTATTCAATTGATGAACTGGTTGCCATTAAGTCAGTCGCACAAAAGTACAACTTAAAGATTCACATGGATGGCGCTCGTTTTGCCAATGCAGTAGTTGCCATGAATAAAAGTCCGGCTGAGATTACCTGGAAGAGTGGAGTAGATGTATTGTGTTTTTGCGGTACAAAAAATGGCATGGCGTTAGGGGAAGCAATTATTTTTTTTAATAAAGCATTAGCAGAAGATTTTGCCTATCGCTGTAAACAAGCGGGGCAACTTGCATCCAAAATGCGATTTATCTCGGCTCCTTGGCTGGGATTATTGGAAACTGGTGCTTGGTTTAAGAATGCACGTCATGCAAATCAATGTGCTGAATATTTAGAAAATCAATTGCTAAAAATAGAAGGCGTTGAGATGATGTTTCCGAGAGAAGCCAATGCTGTTTTTGTGAAGTTACCCGAACAAGTTATTACAAGTTTAAGAGAGAAGAATTGGCAGTTTTATACATTTATCGGTGTGGGAGGAGTGCGGTTTATGTGTTCTTGGAATACAACTCAGGCAAGGATTGATGAATTGGTGAGTGATATTAAGGAAGCGATCTGCGCTCCGCGCAGCAGCTAAGCTATCGCCTAAAATATCTAAAATTTTCATAAAATGCCTTTATTCTCACCTCAGCAAGATTTAAAATTTAGGACAAACATCATGTCAGACTCGTCTAGGTTACAGAGCTTGCTTTCAGACGAAGCGCTAACCCACTATGAAAATGGTCGGGAAGCTCATAGATTATCAAAAGGTGTTGGTCAGCTTGAATTAGCTCGCACTCAAGAACTTCTCAGTCGCTACTTACCCCCTCCGCCCGCAGTTATTTTTGATGTTGGCGGCGGGAATGGCATCTATGCTTTTTGGCTTGCCCAGCAGGGTTATGAAGTTCATCTAATTGATGCGGTTCCCTTGCATATAGAGCAAGCCCAGATTTATTCCCAGACTCAGCGCGCTCATCCACTTGCAAGTATAGCAGTTGGCGATGCCCGCCAATTAAATCGAGCCGATGCCAGCGTTGATGCAGTTGTTTTGCTTGGACTACTGTATCACCTGATCGAGCGCAGCGACCGCATAGCAGCATTGCGCGAGACTCATCGTATTTTAAAAAATGGAGGTCTTGTTTTTGCTGTTGGAATTTCTCGCTTTGCTTCCACTTTAGACGGATTGTTTCGCGGATATCTCGACGATCCAGAGTTTGTAGCAATTGTTCAACGGGATTTAGCCGAGGGGCAACATCGCAATCCCAGCAATCATCCTGCTTATTTTACAACAGCATTCTTTCACCATCCTGAAGAACTGAAAGCAGAGGTGGAAGAAGCAGGCTTATCTTGTGAAAATATATTAGCGATCGAAGGTTCGGGCTGGTTGCTACAAAACTTTGAGGAACATTGGAGTCAGCCAAGTCGCCGCGAAAGACTCTTACAATCTATTCGTTGGTTGGAAACTGAACCTTCTACACTAGGAATGAGCGCTCACATCATGGCGATCGCCCTCAAGACCGAGCCAGTCGGAGACTGGCTCCCTGAACTCCGTTCAGGGGAGGCACTTCGTGCCTCGGGCACAGGGCGCGCTACGCGATCGCTAAAAAAGCGACAGTCTTCTAGATTTTGTCAGAAACGAGGCTCAAAATACCATCAAACGTAAATACTGCTGAGATTTGAGAGCGACAAGTAAAGTAAACCCGATGAAAGAAGATACCATCGAAATTACAGGTTTTCACGCTCATGTCTACTTCGATACCGCAAGTCGTGATACGGCTGCCCGTGTACGCGAAGGATTGGGTGCTAGATTTGACGTGCGGCTCGGACGCTGGCACGAGCAGCCTATTAGTCCACACCCAAAACCGATGTATCAAGTTGCATTTTCACCGGATCAGTTTAGCCAGGTTGTTCCGTGGTTAATGCTTAATCATGAGGGGTTGGATATTCTCATTCATCCCAGTACAGGCGATGATGTGCAAGATCATACTGAGCATTCTTTGTGGCTGGGAGAGAAACTAGAATTAAATATTGAGTTTCTAAGGCAAATTAGAACTACTTGAAAAAAATATGCGGCTGATTCTTCTGTGTTAGGATTTTGCGTCAGCGTACACCGTCCTGTTGATATCGCTTACTCTATTTGGTTTAGTTGAGCATTAATAAACTGACATCTTGCACCAATAAAAATTGATATGAGTTGAAAACTCAGTACTCAGCCTAAAGCTCTTATTTTACCTATAAAAGCCAAGAAAAGTGATGTAACTTTCTTGCGCTGCTTTTGACTAAGTCCAGGCTTATACGGATAGGTGCAAGATCTGAGTAAACAGATGCCAGCACTTTATCTGCTACTGTTTGAAATACAGTAGCAGTATCAACCTATTCAAAAATTTTTGAAAAAAAACTTTTCAAGTTATATCTGATTAAATTCAAATTATGAGTTACAGACATTTTGGAAGAATTGGAGACATATGGAAGCATATTCCTTTATGTGAATTTTTGGCTATCGAGCAACCGATTAGCTATATCGAGACAAATTCTGCCTCTCCAGAGTATCAGCTTACAGGCTCTTTTGAGCAACAATACGGAATTCTTCATATCGAAAAAAACATCAAAAATTCTCAGTTAATTCGGCAGTCTGTTTATTGGAAAATACTCAGCAGTCTATCTGAGAACAAAAATGGCTTATCAAAATACCTTGGTTCACCTGCTTTAGCATTAAACATCTTAAAAGCATCAACTAATAAATTTGTGTTTTTTGATATTGAAGAAATGTGCTTAAAACAAATAGCAGTTTTTGTGAAAAAACTCAATATTAACAGCAAAATTACTTATAAAAATCAAGATTCAGTAGATGGACTTATAGGTATGCTTGAAGAACTTGGAACACGGGATTTTATTCATGTTGATCCCTACTTCATTCATCATACAAATGCTAATGAGCATTCTTATTTTGATGCTTTTTGTCTAGCAATGAGAAAAGGTGTTATGGGAATGCTATGGTATGGATTTAACACCATAAAAGAAAGAGAAGTTTTACACAATGTTTTTAGCTCTCAGACTAACACCAGTAGTCAAACAAGGTTACAGGGAATTGAAATCGCATCAATTCTGCTTAACAAAAATATTTTAGATGTAAATCCTGGTGTGTTGGGGTGCGGAATTCTAATTGGCAACTTGAGTGAGGATAGTCGTCAGTCTTTTAAAGAAATGGCACAGGAAGTAATAAATCTCTATCGAGACTCTACTATGTTTGACAAGTATCCTGGAGAGCTAAAACTTAAGGAATTTGAGATTCAAATATAACAGGCACATGTAGATTTGTTTTGTAAGTAGTTCACCAATTGAACCGAAAGCAAACTTTGCTCTTAACCTCCTTAATATATGAAGAAATAATTTCTGAATGCAAGTTCACGCTGTTGCTTCACCAATCCCTGAGGAAGCTCCGGTAATAATTGCCACTTTTTCGTCTAATTTAGCTGCCATAATTTGCTCCTTAGCGCTGACACTGTTAAAGCCCTGGCTTTGTCCTTGAGTCATCCCTAGCCCAAAACTGCCCAACGTCATCAGAGCTAATAAGGCTCCGAAGGGGTCAAAGCGTTGTTTACCCCCTAATACCACAGAAGGTGGCACCACACGAGCTACTAGGAAACTGCTTACTATCCCCAGTGGTATATTGATTAGGAAAATGCTACGCCAGCCTGTCCATCCTAAAAGCAATCCCCCAGCCGAAGGACCTAGAGCAATTCCCAAAGATACCACACTGCCGATGATACCCACAGCCCGACCCCGCTGTGAGCTAGGAAAGACTTCTGTAATGATTGCTAAACCAAGCCCGGAGATGAACACCGCGCCTAGTCCCTGAAGTGCGCGAGCAGCAATTAGCCAATTTATACTAGATGCAAAACCGCACAATAGCGAACTGAAGGTAAATAGAATCAGTCCCCCTAAATAGAGGTGTTTCTTACCTAACATATCGCCCAGACGAGTCGCACCCAAAACTAGACCGGAACTGACTAACTGGTAACTCAACACAGTCCACTGAGCTTGGGGAAAGGAGGAATGCAACTGATTAACTAGTGTGGGTAGAGCTACATTAATAATACCTACATCAAGGGTAGACATTAGCACCCCCAGCCCGACACCGAACAGAACCCAATTTTTTTGTGAGTCTGACAAAGCCTGAGGTTGTGTTTGTAATAGTGGCAATGTCCAGCCTCCTGAATTCCTAAATTTACGGTTACAAATATTTTGTATACGTATTTTAAGAGTATCTTATTTTGTTGACCGATATGTTAACTATGGTTTGAAGATATTAAAGCAAGTTTCCTCCTTACACCCCTACACCCTACAACGCCAGATGCCTCAAGTCGGGAAACCCGCCCTACACCCCTACACCCC
>NZ_QMEB01000044.1 GCF_012912135.1 Brasilonema bromeliae SPC951
AGCCTATGAGCCTGGGACTTACAGTCCTAGGCGGACGAAAACGCAGTCCAATAATATGTAAGAAATTTGACATTTATTTTCCTAAGTGCAAGAGGTAAGTTAACGCAGTGCGACACACTACCTTTAAACTATAAATCAGTAAAAAAATCAGACTTATCCACCATCCTTGTCTTTGGTGGAAAATTTCCATTCTGTAACTTACAAAATTAAAAACACAAAATTGACGGTATGCCAATTGTTAATCATTTAATAGAAGTCGAAACCAAACAAGGCATCAATATACATAATATTACGTCACCGATTCAAGAATTGATAGAATCAACCTCTATTAAGAATGGTCAAGCTTTGATTTTTTCTCGCCACACTACCACGGCATTAGCTATTAACGAATATGAAGAAAGATTGTTAGAAGATGTTAAAGTGTATTTGCAAAAATTAGCACCAGAATCAGACCGCTACTTACATAATGATTTACACTTAAGAAAAAATATCCCTGTAGATGAACCAATGAATGCCCATTCTCACTTAATGGCAATGACTTTAAGTACGAGTGAAGTGATTCCGATTGTGGATGGAAAATTAGCTTTGGGAACTTATCAATCTGTTTTATTTTTTGAGTTAGATGGACCACGCAAGAGGACTGTCTTTTGTCAAATCTCTGGGGAGTCGTAAGTAATGAGAACGAAAATGACAAACAATCATGCAATTGTCATCGGTGGTAGTATGGCTGGGTTGGTAGTCGCTCGTATTTTGAGCGATCGCTTTGAACAAGTCACGCTTATAGAACGAGACCAATTTCCTTGTGGCGCAATTGCGCGCAAGGGAATTCCTCAGTCTCGCCACCTTCATGTACTATTGCAGCAAGGTCAGCTCATACTTGAACGATTTTTCCCTGGACTTGGCGAGGAAATGATTGCTGCTGGTGCTCATCTCATAGACGTGACAGCAGATATGATGTGGCTAACCCCTGCTGGATGGGGAGTTCGCTTTCCCTCCAATGTTTCTATGCTGGGATTCAGTCGCGATTTACTAGATTGGATTATTCGTCGCCGCCTAGCTACCATCAACAACATCCGCTTTGTGGAAGGGTGTGATGTTATGGGACTTCTATCCAATACTGATGGAACTTGTGTAGCTGGTGTATCCCTTCGTTCAAGAACCTCTGAAGAAGAGCAGTTGCATGCCGATTTGGTCGTTGATGCAAGTGGACGCAGCTCCAAAAGTCCTCAATGGCTGAAAGCTTTGGGTTATCAACCCCCACAGGAAACCGTACTCAATGCCTTTTTAGGTTACACCAGTCGCCTTTACCGACTCCCCACTGATTTTCAGAGTGATTGGAAAGTAGTGTGTTTGCAAGCAGCACCTCCAACACGCACACGCGCTGCTGCATTTATGCCATTGGAAGAAAATCGTTGGATACTAACGGTTTACGGAGGCGATAGCGATTATCCACCTACTGATGAAGCTGGCTTATTAGAATTTGTTCGTAGTATGCCTTGCTCTTCAATTTATAACGCAATCAAAAATGCAGAACCACTCTCTCAAATCTACAGTTATCGTGGCACTGAAAATCGCTGGCGTCACTACGAACGACTACCCCGTTATCTCGAAGGGTTCTTGGTTTTAGGTGATGCAGCCTGTGCTTTTAATCCTGTCTATGGACAAGGGATGACAATTGCAGTTTTGGGTGCTTCGACTTTGGATGAGTGTCTGCATCAGCAACGGCAATACCAACCTAACGGCGATTTTACAGGTCTAGCAAGGCGCTTCCAGAAAAAACTCGCTAAAATCAATGCCGTACCCTGGCTATTAGCAACAAGTGAGGACTATCGTTATCGAGGAACCGAGGGTAAACCACCCAGTCTGCTTACCCAACTCATGCACCGATACATGGATAGAGTTGTGCAGTTGACGACAAATCATGCTGATGTACGCTTAGCACTACTGGAAGTGATGCATATGGTCAAACCGCCTGCGACACTGTTTCAACCGAGAATAGTTATTCCAGTCCTCAAGCAATTGTTCAAGCTCAATTGAGCGTTTTTGGCAAGAATCTCACGCAGTGAGCAAGCAGGATAGAGACTGCATATCCTAACAAAATTGGCTCCTACATCTAGATTAGAACTTAACGCATTCTACAAATAGCTTTTGTAGATGCAGGGAGATGATGATGCTTAAGTCCTTTTCTGCAGGGTTAATATTATTATTGATTGTTATTCTGCCCGCTATGGCAATTGGATACGCAATTTCCTACCGCACAATCGGGCATCAAGCCGCTCAAAGGCGTTTGGGTCGAACTGCTTTGTTGATACTGCTTGCTTTCTTCGTTGGCTTCGGGCTTAATTCACTCGGCAAATATGGATCGATAAGCATTAATTTTCTATTTGCAGCTTTTGTGGTTTTATGGCTCCTAAGCTGGAACTGGCGAAAGAGAAAGGCTGGTGCTTTACTACTTGATGTAGGAGGGTTTTCACGAAGCAAATTAATGCTTTGGGCTGGTGTATTGGAAGGACTGTTCGCAGTCTTCTACACTTGGTCGGCGATTAATAAAATCTCAACAGGGCTTGAGAGTGACAGCAATCTGGTGGAAGTTCTAGCGCGACCGGTTTTCCTTTGGTCGTTAGCCATCTATTTCCTCTCAACGGGATTGAGTAGACTGGAGTTTCGAGAAAACGGCATCTGCTATATGCTTTCAGTAGTGAAGTGGGAGAAGCTGACATCCTACAGGTGGAACCCAGACAAACCTAACATTATGACGATTGAGTTCAAACAACCACCACTTCTCCTATCAACAGGATTGTGGAGTTTGCGGATTCCATCAGCACATCGAGATACAGTGGAGCAGATTCTGGCTGAACATGTAAACAATTAATGATATTCCTGAGAACAACAGAAATATAACTTAAGATAGATGCAAAGACAGCAGTTTACTGGGTAAGAATCTCACAAGCGCGAGAAGACAATCATGAGTATCACCATTAGCGGTTACAACCTCATCGAGGTCATTTATGACGGTGCCACTACGTGTGTTTATCGTGCTTTGAGGGAAACAGAGCAAACCTCGGTGATTATCAAAACTCTTAAAGCTGAGTATCCCACTATAGAACAGCTTACCCGATTAAGACATGAATATAAAATACTCCAAGCTTTAGAGATAGAAGGAATTATTAAACCGTTAGCTTTAGAAAGCTATCAAAATGGTCTGGCGCTCATCTTGTCAGATTTTGGGGGAGAACCCCTGAAAAATTTAATTAATGCTCAAAAGTTCAATTTCAGCTTAAATTTAAGCAATTGTTTGCAAATTGCAATTCAATTATCTTCAACACTGGCTCAGCTACATCAAAACAATATTATTCATAAAGATATTAAACCCCATAATATCCTGATAAACGCGAAAACAGGTCAAGTTGAAATTATAGACTTTAGCATTTCATCGCGTTTATCAAGTGAGAATCAAACAGCCAATAATCCCAATTTGCTAGAAGGCACCCTTGCCTATATGTCACCAGAACAAACTGGGAGGATGAATCGCTTAATTGACTACCGAAGTGATTTCTACTCCTTAGGTGTCACCTTCTATGAAATGCTTACAGGACAGTTACCTTTTCAAGCTGCTGACCCTTTGGAATTGGTTCATTGTCATATTGCTAGAACAGCAGTGTCACCAAAAGAACTCAATCCAGAGATTCCGCAAGCGGTTTCTGATATTGTCATGAAATTGTTGGCAAAAACTGCTGAAGAAAGATATCAAAATGCTTTGGGATTAAAAGCGGACTTAGAAGAGTGTCTAAGAAAACTGCAAGCGACTGGAAAAGTAGAAGATTTCGTTGTCGGTCAACTTGATTTATATAGTCAATTTATCATTCCCCAAAAACTTTATGGTCGCGAAAAAGAAGTCGCTACCCTAATGGATGCCTTTGAGCGAGTGGCAAACCCCCCTGAATCCCTTCTTACCAAGGGGAGCCAGCGCCTTGCGGGGGTTCCCCCCGTTGTGGCGACTGGCGTGGGACATAGGGGGGTAGAAATGATGTTAGTCAGTGGTTACTCAGGTATTGGCAAGTCTTCCTTAGTCAATGAAATTCATAAACCCATCGTCCGCCAACGGGGTTACTTTATTTCTGGTAAGTTTGACCAATTTAAGCGAAATATTCCTTATGCTTCCTTGATTCAGGCATTTCAGGAATTAATCAGGCAGTTACTAACAGAAAGTGCTGACAAGATAGCCGTTTGGAAAGCAAAACTTTTAGAAGCCTTCGGTTCTAACGGTCAAGTGATTACTGATGTTATTCCCGAAGTTGAAAGAATTGTTGGTGTTCAGCCAGATGTTCCTCAATTAGGGCCAACTGAATCCCAAAACCGATTTAATCGGTTGTTTCAACAATTCATTCATGTATTTACCAAACTCGAACACCCATTGGTTCTCTTCTTGGATGACTTACAGTGGGCAGATTTAGCTTCCTTGAAGTTGATTCAGTTGCTTGCTTGTGATCCAAATAGTCAATATTTGCTACTGATTGGAGCGTATCGGGATAACGAAGTTAGTGCAACTCATCCGTTGATGTTGACTCTAGAAGAAATTCAACAAAAAGGTGCAGTTGTTAACAATATTGTACTCCAGCCTTTGCAGATCACTCATGTCAATCAATTAATCAGTGATACCTTTCGCTGTGACACGACAAAGACAATGTCGCTGGCTGAGTTAGTGTTTAACAAAACTCAGGGAAATCCTTTCTTCTTAACTCAGTTACTCAAATCTTTATATAATGACAATCTGTTGTCTTTTAATTTCACCCCCCTCCCTTACCAAGGGGAGCCAGCGCCTTGCTCTGGTCAAGAGAGTTGTGGCGACTGGCGTGGGACAGAGGGGGGTTGGCAGTGGGATATTAAGCTACTAAAAGACATTGATATCACTGATAATGTCGTTGAATTGATGATTAATCAGATTCATAAGCTATCAGTAAACACACAGAATATCTTAAAGTTAGCTGCCTGTATTGGAGATAAATTTACCTTAGATGTTCTGGGTATTGTTAATCAAAAATCTTTGTCTGAAACAGCAGCAGATTTGTGGGAATCTTTGCAGACGGGTCTAGTTTTACCCTTAGACCAATCTTACAAAATTCCTTTAGTTATTAGTAGTCAGCAAAATGAACAACTAACAAATGACTTAGAGGAGCAAGCGACTTCCCGTACCGTAGAAGAACTGACAATTGCCTACAAGTTTCTACATGACCGAGTACAGCAAGCAGCTTATGCTCTCATTCCAGATTCGCAAAAAAAAGAAACTCATCTCAAAATTGGTCAATTATTACTACAAAATATTACGCCGGAAGAACGAAAAGAAAATATCTTTGCTTTGGTCAACCAACTAAATTATGGTACCGATTTACTCACCTTAGAGTCAGAAAAATATGAGCTGGCTGAACTTAATCTTATAGCAGGTCAGAAAGCGAAAGCAGCGGCGGCGTATGAATCTGCTATGCGCTATCTAAAGGTGGGTTTGGAATTATTAGCAGTAAATAGTTGGCAGAATCAGTATGAGCTAACATTGGCACTTTATGAGTCAGGGGTAGAAACAGCGTACCTGAATGGCGATTTTGAGCAGATGGAGAAATGGGCAACAGTTGTCTTGCAGCAGGCAAAAACCCCTATTGACAAAATGAAAGTTTATGAGGTAAAAATCCAAGCCTGCATGGCGCAAGTCAAACAACTCGAAGCGATCAAGATTGGGTTACAAGCATTGGAACTACTGGGGGTAAGCTTCCCAGAGTCGCCTAGCGCCTCGGATATCGAGGAAACACTGACTCAAACAGCAAGAAATTTGAGCGGGAGAAATATCGAAGACCTGATTAACCTACCATTAATGACGGAGGTCGATAAGCTAGCAGCTGTACGGATGTTAGCATGCCTAGGTTCTCCGACTTATCAAGCTGGACCTGCCTTGTTGCCGTTAATTGCGTGCGAACAGCTGAATTTGTCAATCAAACATGGAAATTCACCCTTCTCAGCTTATAGTTATGTTCTTTACAGCATCATGATAAACGGTTTATTTCAGGATATTGAGTCGGCTTATCAATTTGGTAAGTTGGCTTTAAGTCTTGTAGAAAAATTCAATGCTGTAGAACTCAAGACAAGTGTCTTTTTCGTGGCAGGTTCATCTGCGTTTCATGGAAAAGTTCATGCCAAAGAAACGTTGCTACTTTTGCAGGATTCATACTCTAGTGGATTGGAGAACGGACATTTTGAATATGGTGGCTATGCCGCTATGCAAAAATGTTACTATTCATATCTCATCGGTCAAGAACTGGCAAAAGTTGAACGAGAAATGGCAGCAACCAGTAATGTTCTTGCTCAACTCAAGCAAGAGAATGCTTTGAGTTGGAATCAAATATTTCAGCAGTCAATTCTTAATTTGCTAGAACCTTTTGAAAAACCGTGCTGTTTATTGGGTGAAGCCTACAACGAGGAGAAATCTTTACCACTGCTTAAAGAAGCAAATGACAGAACTGGACTTCACTACTTCTATTCAAACAAACTGATACTCTGTTATTTATTTGGAGAGCACGATCAAGCATTGGAAAATGCAGTTCAAGCCGAACAGTATTTAGATGGGGTAAAAGGATTCTTGATTGTGCCTGTGTTTCATTTTTACGATTCTTTAGCACAACTAGCAATTTATCCATTAGTACCACACTCGCAACAAGAACATCTCTTGAGTAGAGTGATCAAGAACCAGGAAAAGATGCGAAAATGGGCAGACCATGCCCCAATGAATTTTCTGCATAAGTATGACTTGGTAGAGGCAGAGAAAGCGCGGGTATTAGGGCAATATTGGCAAGCAACAGAATATTATGACAGAGCCATTGCTGGAGCGAAAGAACAGGGATATATCCAGGAAGACGCGATCGCAAATGAACTCGCAGCCAAGTTTTATTTTGAGCGTGGTAGAGAAAAGGTGGCTCAGACCTATCTCACAGATGCTTACTATGGATATATTCGCTGGGGAGCAACAGCAAAAGTTAGAAATTTGGCAGCAAGATATCCTCACATTTTCTCCCAGACACCGAACCGACAAACCAAAGGTCTAGAGATGAATCAGACAATTAGCTCTACGACTACAGGTACTCCCCTTCTGGATTTAGCTGCAGTCATGAAAGCATCTCTTGCTCTTTCTGGTGAAATTGTTTTGGACAAGTTGCTGGCTAAATTGATGCGAATTGTGATTGAAAATGCTGGAGCAGAAACAGCTTTTTTAATTTTAGAAAAAGCAGGACAGTTACTCATAGAAGCCTCAGGAAGTGTCGGGCAAGATGAGATAACGGTGCGGCGCTCAACACCTGTAGAAACTAGTCAGCAGCTACCAATATCTGTCATTAATTATGTGCGAAGCACTCAAGGACATGTCGTACTGCACGATGCTAGCTCTGAGCCAGTCTTTGCAACAGATAACTATATTATTAATTCTAAACCAAAATCTATTTTATGTACGCCAATTGTCAATCAAGGTAAACTTATTGGCATTCTTTATTTAGAAAATAACTTGACAATTGGAGCATTTACACCAGAGCGATTGGAAGTTTTACAACTTTTATCCTCTCAAGCAGCAATTTCGATTGAGAATGCACGTCTTTACAATGATTTAGAGGAATATAATCGAACATTGGCAGCGAAAGTCGAAGAGCGAACGTTGGAGTTACAAGATAAAAATTTGCAACTCCAACAGGAAATCAAAGAACGCCAGCGAGCAGAAGAAACAGCCAAAACCGCCAACCGTGCCAAGAGCGAATTCTTAGCTAACATGAGTCATGAACTCCGTACCCCGCTCAATGGTATTTTAGGTTACACTCAAATCTTTAAGAAAGATAAAGCTTTAACTGCTCAACAAAAGAATGGTATTGATGTTATTCATCAGTGTGGTGAACACCTACTGACACTCATCAACGATATTTTAGACCTCTCCAAAATTGAAGCACGGAAAATGGAACTTTATCCAAAAGAATTTCATCTTCCGGAATTTATTGAGACTATTGTTGAAATTTGCCGCATCCGTGCCGAGCAAAAGGGAATTTCGTTAATTTACAAAACGCTTTCTCCCCTACCAAGACTGATTCGAGCAGATGAAAAACGGTTGCGTCAGGTTTTGATTAATTTACTTAGCAATGCGGTGAAATTTACAGAAAAAGGTAGTATAACTTTCACAGTGGGCTATCAGGAGGAGAAACTTCGTTTTCAAGTAGAAGATACAGGTATTGGCATTGCACAGGAGCAATTAGAAGAAATATTTTTGCCATTCCAACAAGTGGGTGACGAGAGTCGTAAGACTGAAGGAACAGGATTGGGATTGGCAATTAGCCGTCAATTAGTTCAGATGATGGGTAGCGAACTAAAGGTGAAGAGTACTTTAGGTAAAGGCAGCGTTTTTTGGCTCGATTTGGATTTACCTGAGGTTTTCCAACAAAGTGATGTTAAGAGCATCGATGAAGACAATATCATTGGTTTTATAGAACCCACACGGAAAGTTTTGGTAGTAGATGATAAATGGGCAAATCGCTCTGTTTTAGTGAATCTACTACAGCCATTGGGGTTTGAAGTCACAGAAGCAACAAATGGTTTAGACGCTCTTGACAAAGTGCGTGAATTTAAACCAGATGTGATTTTGATGGACTTAGTCATGAGCGTGATGGACGGCTTTGAAGCCACCCGTCGCCTCAGGATGTTACCAGACTTCAAGGAAGTGATAGTCATTGCTATCTCAGCTAGCGTTTTTGAGTGGGATCAAAAACAAAGTCGAGAAGTTGGTTGCGATGATTTTCTGCCCAAACCGATCCAAAAAGCGGATCTTTTAGAAAAATTACAAGTGCATTTGGGGTTGGAATGGATTTATGAGCAGCCCGAAAATCAAGTCAAGGCGCAAAGCATTGCACCTGCGCAGACTCAAGACTCACTTGTCGTCGCCCCACCAGCAGAAGAACTTGCAGTCTTGCTTGATTTGGCGATGAGGGGCGACTTGAGAGGGATTGCACAACGAGCTGCCAAACTAGAGGAGTTGGATGAACAATGGGTACCGTTTGCTACTCATTTACGTCAACTAGTTAAAGGTTTTAAAGGGAAACAAATCTTGGAGTTTATCACAAAATTTTAATAAATTCATAAGAGGTTTTATGAATATTGACCCTACTCAAAAAGGTGTCATCTTAATTGTCGATGACACTCCCACTAATTTAGAAGTGTTGTTCGATTTTTTAGCCGACTCTGGATTTACAGTTTTGGTTGCTGAAGATGGTGAGAGTGCGATTGCAAGAGCAGAATATGCCCCACCCGACCTCATCCTGTTAGACATACTCATGCCAAGAATGGACGGTTTTGAAACCTGCAGTTGTCTGAAAGCCAATGAATTAACAAAAGATATTCCCATCATTTTCATGACCGCACTTTCCGAAACAGTGGATAAGGTCAAAGGATTGAATCTTGGTGCAGTCGATTACATCACTAAACCACTCCAGCACGAAGAAGTTTTAGCCCGGATCGAACTCCATCTGAGGCTGCGGAACTTAACTAAAACACTCCAAGAGCAAAATCAGCAAATCCGCGAACAAGCTGCTTTGCTCGATATCACCACAGATGCCATTCTTGTTAAAGATTTGGACAACCAAATCCGTTTTTGGAACAAAGGGGCTGAACATTTATACGGATGGAAGGCAATAGAAGCAATTGGTAAGAATGTCAATCAGCTTTTGTACCCAGTGGAAACTCAATCTCAACTCCAAAACCTCCAGGAAAGTTTGGCTCTTAGTGGCTCATGGCAGGGTGAGTTACATCAAGTGACCAAAGAAGGCAAGGAAATTATTGTTGCTAGCCGGTGGACTTTGATGGGCGAGCAAGATGGGCAACCGAAATCGATTCTTACAGTCAACACCGACATTACAGAGAAAAAACAACTCGAAGCGCAGTTTCTTCGTGCCCAGCGACTGGAAAGCATTGGCACACTTGCAGGCGGCATTGCCCATGACCTGAACAATATTCTGACTCCAATTCTGACAGCAGCGCAACTGTTGCAGCTAAAACTTCCAAATATTGATGAGCGGAGTCAGCAAATGTTTACCACAATAGAAACTAACACTAAACGCGGAGCAGCTTTGGTCAAGCAAGTGCTACAGTTTGCACGCGGAGTCGAAGGCAAAAAGCGCACGATTGTGCAAGTGAACCACCTGTTCTCAGAAATAGAGCAGATTGTTCAAGAAACATTTCCCAAATCTATTGAATTTTCCACGAATATAAAGTCAGACCTTTGGGCGATCGTTGGCGATGCGACACACCTGCACCAGGTGCTCATGAACCTAGTTGTTAACGCTCGCGATGCCATGCCCGATGGCGGGACTTTGAAGATTTCTGCCGAAAATGTGTTCATTGACGAACACTATGCCCGCATGAATCTTGAGGCAAGTGTCGGTTCCTACATTATGATAAGTGTTGCCGATACGGGAATCGGTATGTCGCCAAAAATCGTGGATAGAATATTCGAGCCGTTTTTCACCACTAAAGAGTTTGGCAAAGGTACAGGGCTAGGTCTTTCAACCGTCAGGGGTATCATCACAAGCCACGGTGGTTTTGTGAACGTATCCAGCAACGTTGGCAGAGGAACTGAATTTAAAGTGTTCTTGCCAGCAGTAGAAGTAACAGCAACACCGGTGGCAGAAAACCTCGAATTGCCAAAAGGCAACCGAGAATTGGTTCTAGTTGTGGATGACGAATCCCCAATTTTAGAAACTACCAAAATCTCGTTAGAAAGTTACAATTACCAAGTCTTGACAGCCAGCGATGGAATAGAGGCGCTCGCGCTGTATGCTCAGTACAAAGATGACATTAGCGTGGTGTTAGTGGATATGATGATGCCGTCGATGGACGGTGCACTAACCATTCGCGCCTTGCAAAAAATGAATCCGCATGTCTTGATTATTGGTGTCAGCGGTTTGGTAGCCGGCGACAAACTGATGGAGCAGGCACGAGTCAAAGCATTTCTTTCTAAGCCCTATACGACAAAGGAATTATTGCAAACTTTACACAGTGTTCTTTTTCAGGATGTGAGAAACACTAAGAGTGCAAAAAATTGGGAAACATGGGACAGAGTGAGAACAAAATCTATCATTTATTACCCTGAAAGTACCCCAAATAACGATCATTTTTAGGAAAGTATGTTCACCTGACATCTTATTTAAGTTGAGAAGAACACAGAACACAGAACTTTGCACCTAAGAATAATTTCACGAATGAACCTGCTTACTTAAGAAACTGGCATATTTCTGGTATATTCTTCGTATAAATCACTTTGTGCAATGAAGTTCAATCAGGGGGCAGATTGCTTGCTGTATAAAACCTTAGTAAAGAGCCTTATAATGGTTTTCTTTCTGAATGGGTGTAAGCAGCAAAAGTTTTGCACGACTACCGTAATTTTACGGTAAAAATGAAATTTTAATTATTACAAAACAAGTTGTCAGGAATTACGTGTCACGGCATTGTGTCAACAATTGCATATACAAACAACTCACGAACACTGTGTGAAATAAAATTCACAAAGCGTGGAATCATCTAAGATAACAAACCGAAATAACTACAATGGAAAGAATTGGTTATCTTCAGCTTGCATCAGCAAACGAGGCATCAACAAGAAATGAGCATACTCAAGTCCCGTTTAATCTTAATCTTTTTGCTGAGTTGAATTGGAGAAAAGTGTCTAGTAGTGCAGCGATACATCTTCTATCTGTAGCACTAACTTTGGCACTCTTGAGTATAGCTGAGCGTGCGCTAGCACTCCAGAAAGTAGGAAGTAGTGGACCTCAAATCTCAAATATCCAAAGGTGTTTGAGCAATTTAGGCTATTACAATGGTCCGGTGACAGGTAAGTTTGCTTCCTTAACTCAAAATGCGGTGATTCGATTCCAACAGGCAAATAGACTACCAACTGATGGGGTCGTGGGTGCAAGAACTCAACAATTGCTGCAATCTCAATGTCAAAGTAGAAGACCTGGTGGAAGTGTCAGTAGTGGTCTGCAACCAGGTAGCAGCGGTCAAGCCGTCACTAGATTACAACAGGATTTAGGGCGTTTAGGTTACTTTAATGGTCCGATAACAGGTAACTTTGGTTCAGAAACTCAGCAAGCAGTCATCAAATTCCAGCAAGCACGTGGAATTCGTCCTGATGGTGTTGTCGGTGCGAGAACAGAAGAAGCAATACGTATTGTTCTTAGCAGAAATAATCCGACAGTTGGTGTCGGTGGAGATAGCTTACCCAATGCTTTGAATTTGGGTGACTCAAGTCCTCAGGTCAGAGAATTACAACAGGATTTACAGCAGTTGGGCTACTTTAGAGTGAATCCAACTGACTATTTTGGTCCAACAACCCAGGAAGCTGTAGCACGTTTTCAGCAAGATAATCGAATAGTACCCAGTGGTATTGCTGACTCACAAACCTTGGGAGCAATAACGATTGCTTTGAGAGAGCAAAGTTATGGACAAAATTCTGAACAAAGTTCTGTTGTACAAAATTCTGGACAAAGTTATGGACAAAGTTATGGACAAAGTTCTGTTGTACAAAGTTCTGTTGTACAAAGTTATGGTTGTTCAACAGCTACTGGAGATATTTGTCAAGGTGAGAGAAGTCAGCGAGTGACAGTCGTACAACAGCGTTTGCAGAATTTGGGATTTTTTAGGGGTGACACTTTTGGTTTTTATGGTCCAGCAACTAGAGATGCTGTGATTCAATTTCAGCGATACTCTGGATTAGAAACGACAGGATCTGTCAATTTTCAAACTTGGCAAGCATTGGGGTTGACCAACAACGGGAACAACTCTACAGAATTGAATACTACTAAAGAGAATCGCTATGTTGTCATCATCCCGATTTCTAGGAACGAGACTTTAAATGAAGTGCGTCAATATATACCAGAAGCTTTCCGCGCTGAATCTAGACTCGGTCCCTATGTTAATGCTGGACAATTTAGAGAACGCTCGCAAGCGGAAGATTTGTCTAAGTGGTTACGCTCACGTGGGTTAGATGCACGAGTAGAATACTTTTAATAGTTTTGGGCGATGATTTCAAAGATATCAAAGTTATGACTCATAACTCTGATATCTTGATTCTGTAACTTGATTCCTCACTTCTTCTCGAAATCTAAAAATCATGGCAGAAACTCGTATTGGAATTATTGGTGGCAGTGGTTTATACAAAATGGATGCCCTGAAAAATATCGAAGAGGTGCAAGTCCAGACACCTTTTGGAGCACCATCCGATGCTTTGATCCTAGGAACTTTAGAGGATACACGAGTTGCTTTTTTAGCGCGTCATGGTCGCAATCACACGCTATTGCCTTCCGAGTTGCCATTTCGCGCCAATATTTATGCAATGAAGCAACTGGGTGTGGAGTATCTTATTTCTGCTTCCGCCGTAGGTTCTTTGAAAGAAGAAGTCAAACCACTGGATATGGTGGTTCCCGATCAATTTATTGATAGAACGAAAAATCGGGTTTCAACGTTTTTCGGTGAGGGAATTGTTGCTCATATCGCTTTTGGTGATCCGATTTGTAAAAATTTGGCTGGAGTTGTTGCAGAGGCGATCGCCAAACTCAACTTACCAGATATCACTGTACATCGTGGTGGTACCTATGTATGTATGGAGGGACCAGCATTTTCGACAAAAGCGGAATCAAATCTTTATCGCAGTTGGGGTGCAAAGGTAATTGGGATGACCAATTTGCCTGAGGCGAAGTTAGCACGGGAAGCCGAGATTGCCTATGCTACTCTAGCTTTGGTGACTGATTACGATTGTTGGCATCCAGATCACGATAGCGTGACAGTGGACATGGTCATTGCTAATTTACAGCGAAATGCAGTCAACGCTCAAAAAGTGATTCAAGAAACAGTGCGGCGTTTGAGCGAAAATCCACCCTCAAGTGATGCACATTCAGCGCTAAAGTTTGCGATTTTGACAAACCTAGATAAGGCACCCGTAGCAACTAAAGAGAAGTTGGCGTTGTTGTTAAAAAAGTATATCTAGAAACGAGAGTATGAGATAAACAGCAAAACTGCGCGTATGCCTGTGGCATGCTGCGCTTTTGCCCAGCGCTCATCTATAGTGTCTGATTGTTCATCAGGATTCCTGTTTTAACGGATACTCTCATAGTGTGTATTATCCGCAAATACCGTTAGCTCCAGAAAGCTTTTCTAAGCAACCTTTTCGTCAATTTACGTCTCATAGCAGATATCGGTTAATGCCTAATGGCAGAATTTTCCATTGAAACCAGGTGTTACTATTTTTTCAGTGAAGGTAGAACAAAGTGCATCAGTTACCAATCATCTACAGTTATCAAAAAAACCTGTCTGCCATCACAAAATAAAGCTGACGTGTATCACAGCTAAGTTATATTCCCGAGATATAGGGGATAATATAACTGTGAGGAGAAAACGGAAGCAACTTGTATCAGAAAGGGGAAAATATTATGAAATCCAAGCTTATCGCACTTTTAACCTTAGTAGCTCCCCTAGTCTTAGCTAGTTCAGTGAATGCAGCGAATCCGCAGCACGTAAAGAAGCTACTTTCTACTGGGGAATGTGCAGGGTGTGATCTATCGAAGGCAAACCTCAGTGGTGCACACTTAATTGGTGCTGACTTGAGAGATGCGAATCTCAAAGGGGCAAACTTGACAAAGGCGAATCTTGAAGGTGCTGATCTGACAGGTGCTAATTTAGCAGGCGCTAACATGACGTCAGCTTTAGCGACGAATGTTGATTTCAAGAAAGCCAATCTTAATAGAGTGAATTTCACTCGTGCTACGATTCACGACTCTAATGTGTATGGGGCATCGATGAATGACCTCAATATTACCAACGCCGAAATATCTAATACAGGTATAGGTATCGGTGGTGAAGACGCAGAAATTCCTGATTGGAAATAGAGCTTACCATAGGATCGATTGTGGGAAGTAGAGAATAGGGTTCCCAACGCTCGTTACTAGCCTCAGCCTGGTAACGAGAACACAAAGGCTCAGCCTCTTGTTGAGAATGGTGAGCCAGCGCGTTGGGGAGCCAGTACTTGATGAGGGTTTCCCTCACTTGGTATCTGGCGTTCGGGTCTCCCGACTTGAAGCGTCTGGCGTGGTTTCCCCCATGAGCGACTGGTGAGACAGCGCTGCAGGAGGGTCTCCCTCCGTAGGCGACTGCGAACCCGAAGGGCGAACCCGGAGGGTGCACTCATCTGAGCTAAACCTACTTCCCGAAAGAAACCCCGAAAGAAACATGCCGAAAGAAACATGTTTTATCAAATCGCTGTAAGACCGTAAGACGCAACTTTTTAGAATTTCCACCAAAACCCTAAACTAATGGTGGTGATAATGTCAATAAGTATAAATCTTGTAAAATGTCCTCCTCAAAGATAAGAGCTTAAGATAGGCTAAATATAGGGTAAAATCGGCATTTAGACTTGTATAAATGAAAGGTGCACTGATTTTTGCATGATTTGTACTTAGACGAGTACCATGATTAGCAACTTACACACCTTGGGATAACACTACATTTGAGAGTGTAGTCCATAAAAAAATTGACTTGGAATGCTACCTCTAAGTCATGCTATCTAGGTAATAGCTACTGCCCTGTTAGTGGTTTTCTACCTTGTAGTTGATGAACCAATCATGGAAGCGCAATTATGGTTATAGGTAACTAGAACCTCGTTGTACCCCAAAGTCAGTAGTGCTAGTGCACCGGTGCATGGTCTAGTCAACAACCTTTTGGTTGTAACTGTCCGGATTAAAGTAAGTGAAGTCTGAAAATTATGGAAGCCGAAATGCAAGAACCGGAAATTGTGGAAACTAAGTCTCCAGAAGCAACGATGGCAAATATCAACAACCAAACAGGAAGCATAACGAAACTCCAGCCAACCGTGCAGTCTCAAGATCAATGGCTAAAATACGGAGAACAAGTTTCTGGCTTTTTAGCGACACTGCCTGAATATCTGGGAAACTTCTTTAATAGATACAAACAGCCCCTGGTTAGCATTGGTTTAATTGTGGCAGCAATTGTCGCTGTGAAGGTAGTTTTGGCGATATTGGATGCTTTGAATGACATTCCTTTGGTATCACCTACCTTTGAATTAATTGGCATTGGTTACTCTACATGGTTTATTTACCGCTATCTCCTCAAAGCCTCAACTCGGCAAGAGTTAACTGATGAAATTACAACTCTCAAATCACAAGTTGTTGGCAAGCAAATTCCAGAAAGCTAAAGACCTGCTAAGGAAATTGCATATCGTTGGTTTTGAATTGTCTGCCTGAAGGCATTTGATGACTGGGTGAATCCAGTTCTGCACGAGGGTTTGTTGACAAAAGGAACTGGCATACCCTTTGCTCTCAGTATGCCCATCAGCGCAAAGCGCACGGCTGCGGGTTCAGGAAATGGCGCAGCCGTGTCTATGGCATAGTCTTTTCCGCAGGGAAAATAGGAAATCAATAGACTATTGTCTTGCAAAATCAGCGTCTTCAGATGGAAGTCTGAGGTTGACAAAGCAAAGCCTGCGTAAGCAGGCTTTTGGTTTATGAGTCTGTGTAGTCAGTAAATTTTGGTTCAGCACTTGTATTGCAAAACTTATCAAGGTGCTGTCACAATGCTCTGAGATTCAATTGGTTGCAATCTTCCCATTCGCACCAAAGCTTGATGAACCATAGCTGTAACCTCAGCACGGGTAGCTTCTTGATTTGGTGCCAAAACTTGTGGCTCCGGGTTGTTTACCACAAGACGATTTTCTGTAGCCGCTGCTACCTTATCAATGGCGTATTTAGGAATATCTTTGGCATCTTTATAGATGCTTAAAACTTTTTCAGGGGAAGAACGTACTTTGAGATCCAACCCACTGACAAGAGCAACTAAAACTTGTACTCGCGGAATTTTTTGGTCTGGTTTGAAACTTTGGTCTGGATATCCTTTTAAAAATCCAGTTGCAATTGATCGGTTAATTGCTGGAATTGCCCAGAATTCTGGTGGTATATCTTTAAAATTTGTTGAATTTCCACCATCTCTTTTGTCAAAGGCTTGTTGTAAAATAGCAGCAAATTCAGCACGGTTTACAGGCTGGTTAGGTCTAAAAGAGTAATCAGGAAAGCCTTTGATCATTCCACGAGAAGAGAGAATATCAATGAAACGCCGTCCCCAAAAATCAGCAGGTACATCTGTAAAAGCAATTGGTGGGGGAATTGTTGGTAATTTTTCACTAGGAGTGACGACACGAGATTGTTGTGTACTCGTGGTGGGAGGAGTGAATGATGGCTGTTCTGGTTTTGACCACGCTTCGTCTGGAGGTACATTCAAAGTTTGAGGAAACAGATCGTCCAAGAAGGTGTGTTTATCAGTTGGGGATGGAGTGACTGTTGGTTTGACGCCAGGAAGGATAAATGGAATTGCTTGTTGTTCAGGGATTACAGGAATGATTGGAGAAGCTGAGGAAGTCGGCGAGGGGGATATCAACCCAGTGAAATTCCAATTAGAATTCTTACGGGATAATGTCCAAAATAGAATCATCCCGATAGTCAAAAAAGCAACAAGAATACCGATAAATTCATCAAAACCAAGGGTATTGTTTGGAGATGACTCCGAATCTGGAGGACGCATATTTGTCATCTTTTAGTGACTAAAGGACAAGGTGCAGCATTAAGGTTATTGGTAATAGGTTACAATTTTCAGGTTACGGATTTGTTAAAACTCTTATAACTATTATCTCAGAGTACTCGCAGCAAGCTAGGAATACTGTCTACTCCTGCAAACGTACGAATTTCTGCTAACGCTTGCCGAAAATCGCCTTCTCGAACATCGTGAGTGACAACAACAATTTCTGCAAGTTCTCCCTGAAAACCTGTTTGGACAATTGACTCCAAGCTGACTCCGTGATTGCCAAAACAAGTTCCCAATTTGCCAATCACTCCGGGTTGATCTTTGGTAAGAAAACGAGTATAAAATCGGGTAATAAGTTCTGCCATTGGCACAATTTGGCAGTAGTCTTGATGTGCGCAGGTTAGCAGCGGATTTGGTACTGCTGTACTAGTTTGAAGTGCTGCTACTAGGTTCAAAATATCTGATGTTACAGCACTAGCAGTTGGTCCGGCACCCGCACCAGGACCAAAAAACATCACCTGTCCTATGGGTTCACCTTCAACAAGAATAGCGTTATTCACCCCGTTAATACTAGCTAGGGGGTGTGCTTTCGGGACTAAAGTCGGATGGACTCTGATTGAGATGGGGGGAGAGGAGGTAATTCTTTTGGCAATAGCAAGCAATTTGATCACAAATCCTAATTTCTCGGCATAGGCAATATCTGTCTTGCTGACTTGCCGAATCCCCTCACAGTAAACATCTTCCAATTTGATGCGTCCACCAAAGGCTAATGATGCGAGGATGGCGATTTTATCTGCGGCGTCTAAGCCATCGACATCAGCTGTTGGGTCAGCTTCAGCATAACCTAATTGCTGGGCATCAGCTAAGACATCACTGAAGTTGCTGCCTTCGGTTTGCATCCGCGAGAGGATGTAGTTAGTCGTGCCATTAATAATGCCAGTGATGGTGTGAATCCGGTTGACGCTTAAAGATTGCTTTAAAGGTTGAATCACTGGAATACCACCACCCACAGCGGCTTCCAGCATAACGTAGACCCCTGCTTGATTAGCAGCGCTAAAGATTTCATCACCAAAACGGGAAATTGCGGCTTTGTTAGCAGTCACCACATGCTTGCCATTTTGAATGGCTTTGAGGATCAGCGATCGCGCTGGTTCTAGTCCCCCCATTACCTCGACGACAATATCTACCTCTGGGTCGATGACAATTGCTTCTAAGTCTGTTGTTAACACCGTTTGTGGTAGGGTGACTGCGCGGGGTTTGTCGAGCGATCGCACTCCCACACGATAAATTTCTACTTCTTGCAACAACGGGTGACGAAAACCGCTATTTTGTAACAATTGCACTGTACCCGTTCCTACAGTGCCTAATCCCAATATTCCTAGTTTTACACCCACAAGTCTTACACCAATTTTAGATTTTAGATTATTTTGTCAAAAAAATAACAATTGTAGGGTGAGCAAAGCCCACCCTACAATTAGTTTTCTTATTTAGTTTATAGCTTTTTGTCAAAAGCCTAATGAGTCATAACTCATGACTCATGACTAAATTAGTATGTTTCTACGTGCCAGCGACCAGCTTTTTTCAGGTCTTTTTGGTAACTACTCCAAGTCACACCTTCTTTCGCAGCTGCTGCACTCAGCGCCGCATCAATACCATCTTCCATACCCCGTAAACCACAGATGTATGTGTGGGTTTTCTCATCTTTAATCAAATTCCAAAGTTCATCTGCATGTTCTGCGACGCGGTCTTGGATATACATTCTGCCACCTTCGGGGTTTTTCTGTTCCCGGCTGATGGCATAAGTGAGGCGGAAATTCTCGGGATACTTTTGTTGTATTTCTTCCAATTCTTCCTTGTAGAGGATGTTAGGAGTTGTAGGTACACCAAATATCAACCACGCAAATCCCTTGAATTGGTATTCTGGGTTAGCAGCTCTTTCGTTGTCTTTGAACATGCGCCACAGGTAGGCACGCATGGGGGCGATACCGGTTCCTGTTCCCATCATAATAACTTTGGCTTCGGGGTCGCTGGGTAACAACATTTCTTTACCCACAGGACCTGTGATTTTCACATCGTCCCCTGGTTTGAGGAAACACAGGTGTGTAGAACAGACACCGTAGATTGTTTCACCGCTTTCTGGGTGCTTGTACTCCAACTGGCGGACGCACAGAGAGACTGTTTTGTCATCCACATCATCGCCATGACGGGTTGAGGCGATCGAGTATAGTCTGATTTTTTCTGGCTTGCCGTTCTTATCCACTCCAGGTGGGATAATACCGATACTTTGACCTTCTATATAGCGCAGATCACCAGCGGAAATGTCGAATTTGAGGTGCTGAACAATACCAATACCGTCTTCTTTTACTAACGCTTCATTGGATATGCACTTACCAACAAAGGGAGCGTTCGGACGGTAAATGTTGACAGGAACGTCAGCATGTGATTCTTTTTTCGCTTTTGCTTGAGTCATGGTGTTGCCTTGTTTGTCCTTTTGTTTGGGCTGTTGCTCAGCTACAGGTGTGGCTTTACCATTTGCTTGACTGCTAGCAGTCTCGGCTTCACTATTAGCATCTACTGTAGAGGTTTTTCCATTGAGATGCTCTAAAGCATTCAAAGGCTGGATGCTAACAATTTTGCCACCTAGGCGAGTGATCCGCCGTGTCTCCTGATTCATGCGGTTGTAAGGCACTCTGATGAATACACTGCCACTATTACGAATTGGGTAGTTTGTTTTATCAGTTTCTTCGCTCTGACCTAGACCCACCACCTCATATAAAAAAACACGGCTACCTGATTCTGTGTTGGCAGCACCTTCAACAGCACCTTTAATGTACATTCCTTCTACCACTCCGATGTCTACTTAACCTTTAATTGAAAAATCCTTCCCAGCACTATGCGCCAGCTTTAGTTTACATGATTTTGGCTTGACAAAACTGACGCTTTTTGGGCGATCGGCATCACTAGCTAATGCGATGCTCGGCACACTCACCAAAGACACGCACCGAATGGCAAACACACACACCTGTTCACCTTCTAAGGTAAAGGATAAGTCTTTTGGATAATGTTAATAATGAATCAATTTAATCTTTTTTTTTGGAAGCACCACCACCCATAGAGGGAGATAACTTCTTGAAAGGAAATACCAGCAAGGCTTGTATGGAGTACTTCCTTCTGTTACAATCCAATATAACACTAGGATTAAATACTTACCAGCAACAAATTCAGACTACTCAGATAGGTATTTACTGGCACTGTCTTGTATACCCGTCTAGTCCGTTATGGCGGTGCTGGGGGCGAAAACGCATATTGACGCCATTGGAGTAAACTCCTGGCTATAAAATGCTGTAAGAAAAATAAGTGATTGACTCATCTTTAGTATCTAGAGGAGATTTATGACTAAGCCGGAACGCGTGGTATTGATTGGAGTAGCTGGAGACTCCGGATGCGGTAAGTCTACTTTTTTGCGTCGCCTGATAGATTTATTCGGTGAAGAGTTAATGACAGTCATCTGCTTAGATGACTATCACTCTTTAGACCGTAAGCAGCGTAAAGAAACGGGAATAACTGCACTTGACCCAAGAGCAAACAATTTTGACCTGATGTATGAGCAAATCAAAGCGCTCAAAGAAGGTCAAGCAATTGATAAGCCGATTTACAACCACGAGACCGGCAATATTGACCCACCAGAAAGAATAGAGCCAAATCACATTCTCGTGGTTGAGGGGTTACATCCCTTATATGATGAGCGGGTACGCGAACTCATTGACTTCAGTGTCTATTTTGACATCAGCGATGAGGTCAAAATTGCTTGGAAAATCCAGCGAGACATGGCAGAGCGTGGTCACCGCTATGAAGATGTTTTAGCTCAAATCAATTCGCGTAAACCTGATTTTACAAAATACATTGAACCGCAAAGAGAATTTGCTGATGTCGTTCTCCAGGTATTGCCTACAAATTTAATCAAAGACGACAAAGAGCGCAAAGTCCTGCGGGTACGTATGCTCCAACGGGAAGGAAAAGAAGGCTTTGACCCAGTCTACCTCTTTGATGAAGGATCATCAATTCAGTGGACTCCCTGCGGACGTAAACTGACGTGTTCTTATCCTGGTATGCAACTGTACTACGGCTCAGATGTGTACTACGGTCGTTACGTCTCTGTGTTAGAGGTAGATGGTCAATTTGACAATCTCGAAGAGGTCATTTATATAGAAACACATCTAAGCAAAACATCTACCAAGTACAAAGGTGAGATGACTCACTTGTTACTGCAACACCGCGAGTACCCAGGTTCCAACAATGGTACTGGTTTATTCCAAGTGCTGACAGGTTTGAAAATGCGTGCTGCTTACGAGCGGTTAACATCTAAGGAAGCAAAACTAGCAGCTAAAGTTTAGTTAAAGTAGATGTTTTTGTGTCTAGGCTGTTGGGGGTGCTCACGGGCGTCCCCCCCGTTCTTTTATAGTTTTCTTAGTCTTCTGTTCCCTGTTTGTTCTTCCGGAAAGAACAGTAACCAAGTAGAGTAACTTTTTTTTATCTTTAAAATAATCAGTCTTAGGTTATATTTTTGAAAAAGTAACATAACTTACGAATTTTCATTGTAAAAATGTTGTTATGATTGCAGATTAAAGTGGCTGAACTAAACGCTTGCGTTTAGTCAATCAGAAAAATGTTCTATGGAGGAACTACACTTGTCTCATCGTTATCTATTTACCTCTGAGTCCGTGACTGAGGGGCATCCAGATAAAATCTGCGATCAGATTTCTGATACAATTCTAGACACCTTACTCTCACAAGACCCCAGTAGTCGTGTGGCGGCTGAAGTTGTCGTTAACACTGGTTTGGTACTGATCACTGGTGAAATTACGACTAAAGCCAATGTGAATTATGTGAATCTAGCTCGCAAAAAAATTGCTGAGATAGGTTATACCAACGCTGAAAACGGGTTTTGTGCCAACAGCTGCTCAGTGATTGTCGCATTGGACGAACAATCACCTGATATTGCTCAAGGTGTTAACACTGCTCATGAAACCCGCGAGCAGAATAGTGAAGAACTATTCGACTCTGTTGGTGCAGGTGACCAAGGTATCATGTTTGGCTTCGCTTGTAACGAAACACCAGAACTGATGCCCTTACCCATTAGCCTTGCCCACCGCATTGCTCGCCGACTGGCTGCAGTCCGTAAAACAGGTGATTTGCCATACCTGCGTCCTGATGGGAAAACGCAAGTCACCATAGCATATGAAGACGGACGTCCTGTAGGAATTGATACCATCCTGATTTCCACCCAGCATACGGCTACCATTGGTGACATCACCGATGAAGCAGCAGTGCAAGCCAAGATTAAAGAAGATCTGTGGTCAGCGGTGGTCGAACCTGTATTCTCCGACATTAATATTAAGCCGGATGAGGCGACTCGCTTTTTGGTCAACCCGACAGGTAAATTTGTCGTCGGTGGTCCTCAGGGAGATTCTGGTCTAACCGGACGTAAAATCATTGTTGATACCTACGGCGGTTACTCGCGACATGGTGGTGGAGCTTTTTCTGGTAAAGACCCCACCAAGGTAGACCGTTCTGCAGCTTACGCTAGTCGCTATGTGGCGAAAAATATTGTCGCCGCTGGCTTGGCAGATAAATGTGAAGTCCAACTCAGTTACGCCATTGGTGTAGCGCGACCAGTAAGCGTGATGTTGGATACCTTCGGCACGGGTAAAATTGATGACCAAATCTTGCTGGAATTGATCAAAACGCATTTTGAACTACGCCCAGCAGGCATTATTCATGCCTTCAATTTACGCAACCTGCCCAAAGAACGAGGCGGACGTTTTTATCAGGACGTCGCGGCTTACGGTCATCTTGGGCGCAACGATTTAGACTTACCTTGGGAGCGCACCGATAAAGCAGAATTGTTGCAGCAAGCAGCAAAGAATTTCCTATCGGCAGCGATTGTATAAATACAATCAGGAGTTGGAGGCTAAATTAGTTAGCTTCTAGCCCTCTTGGTTTGCCCAGCCCCCGTAGTGGGGGCTATTTTATGAACGATTTCTGAGTAGACACTTAGGTAGTCAGTGGTGGATGGGGCTTTTCTTCGGTGCCTACCACAGAGAAAAGTTTTTTAGACTCAACTCTTTTCATGACAGGAACTATGATGATATTCTACCCTACCCTGAGTACAAATAGACTATACAGTTTGATTCTAAAACGTTGCTAACAGCCTAATTATGGCGATTTTTGTTTGCAGCAAATAAACTTAACTTAGAAAGAAGAAATGATAAATATGCCTTCTTGGCAACCAACTGTAAGCTTAAATAAGGGTGCTTTATAAAAACTTCATAACTTCGGCTTTAAAACTTAGCCTTTATTTCACACTATCAAGTACATTCTTTAGTTAAAAACGCAGTAATCCTGTTAAAAAAGAAGATGATAATGTAAGAAGAGTTAATAGAAAATTGCACCAAATCTTAGCTTTGAAAAAAATACGGTGATTTTTGCGGGAGGGTAAGGAGATTTGAGGGATGCAAACTCAAGAGCCAACCGCTGTTGACAGCAATCTGGAAATAACACAAGTGTCAGCCCAAGAGCCCTCTACTGACGAACTCCCGACTATAGAATTTCCCTCGCCAGGGAAATTCAAAGCTAGTTCTTGGCGTATTCATCAGAAAATAGGCTACGGCTACTTTCTGGCAATTGGGATTGGTTTTCTAGGCTCGTTGACTGGGTTAGTCATATCCAATTTCTATTTAGGGATAGAAACTAAACAATTAGAGCATGCTCAGTTTCAAACACAAGTACTGGGTGGTTATAGGAATGCTTTAGTAAATGCACAATTGCATGGCTCTAACTTGGTTGCTGTTATACGAGATCCGCAACGGCGTTCTAGCAAGAGAGCGGAATTGTTAAGCAGTGTAAAAGACGCTAAGAACGTTGAGCAACGAATTACGAAATTTATAGATAGCAAGCCTGGAAAATTAGCAGTACCGGAAGATACTCTACGAACTATATTAAATGACTACTCCCGTAACCTAGAATCTTACGTTAGCCAAATTGATTCAATCTTGCAGCAGTTTGACCAGCAGCCAAAACAACAACAGCAGATTTCTGTACTCAGAAACGAGTTGCTGGAAATAATGAGCGGTGGAACAGCCATGCGGCTAGATGAAATACGTAAACGGTTAACCAACAACTTGCAAATTGCTCAACAGCGAGAGCAGAAATTTACAACAGATCTGGCGATCGCAAAAGGAGTCGAGAGATTAATTGCTGTAGCGAGTATGCTGCTGTCAGTGGCGATCGCAGCAATTGTAGCATGGCGTACTTCGCGGGCGATCGCCGAACCAGTCATTCTTGTCACTCAAGTCGCCCAACAAGTCGCGAAAAAACATAACTTTGATTTGCGAGCTCCTATCAGTACAGAAGATGAAATTGGATCACTCGCTAAATCTCTCAATCGTTTGATTGAGCGGGTTTCCGAGCGAACTAAAGAATTGCAGCAAGCCAAAGAATTAGCAGAAGCTGCTAACAAAACAAAAGGTCAGTTTCTGGCAAATGTGAGTCACGAGTTACGCACACCGTTAAATGCGATTATTGGCTTAAGTCAACTGCTGCGCGATGATGCGGTTGATTTTGGAATGTCAGAAGAGTTTATTGACGATCTTGAATCTATCAACACTGCAGGTAGGCATTTACTGATATTAATCAACGATATCCTCGACCTATCAAAAATTGAAGACGGGAAAATGACTTTCTACCCAGAGACATTTGAACTCGCCCCGCTCATCAATAACGTTGTTCTCACAGTCAAGCCTTTGGTGGAGAAAAATGGCAATCTTTTAGAAGTGAATTTTGATGGGGAACTTGGTATCATGTACACGGATCAAACTAAGCTACGACAGGTTCTGTACAATCTCCTGAGCAACGCTGCCAAGTTTACCACCAACGGTAGGGTGAGATTCATCATCCACAAGGAAATACTAAACGTTCAAACAAGTCACACTCCTGGAATGATCACGTTTACTGTTGAAGACACAGGCATTGGTATGTCTTATCATCAACAGCAGCAGCTGTTTCAACGCTTTACGCAAGGAGATGCTTCCACCACGAAAAAATATGGTGGTACTGGGCTGGGATTAGCAATTAGCCGTCACTTTTGCCAGATGATGGGTGGTGAAATTTTTGTCACGAGCGAACCTGGAGTTGGATCAATTTTCACCGTTCGGCTTCCACTGATAGCTAAAGATTAGTTTTCTGTAATAAGTCGATTTCAATTTGTAGAATAAAATGGTTTATTCTTTGAATTAATGAGCTGTAAACTCAGTCGATCCTGCCTGCGCTCAAATTCAAAAGTCAAAACGAATTTGAAATTTTTGAACTGGAGATGCATAAGACAGTGCTCGACTAGGGTTCCCGGGCTTGTAGCACCTACCGTGCAGATAAACGCGGATAGCTGTTTTGTCAGTGTGTATCCGCTTGTATCACTGGTTGCAATGCGTGAATTCTCCGCGTGGGGTATGGGGATTGATAATTCAGTTTTGGGGAGCAAAGACTGATCCATGATGATAGTCGCCATGATTCGTCCAGGAATGTTACTTCAAGGACGCTACCGAGTTATCTGTCAAATTGGTGGCGGTGGTTTTGGTAAAGTGTTTGAAGTGGATGATGGCGGTAGCTCCAAAGTTTTAAAAGTTTTGAGCTTAGAGCGCTTTCATAATCCAACAATTAAACAAAAGGCGATCGCCCTATTTCAACGAGAAGCTGAATTACTAGGTCGCCTCAAGCACCCTGGTATCCCGCGTATAGAGTCAGATGGGTATTTTACTTGGTCTGATGGTAATGGTGAACCGTTGCACTGTCTAGTGATGGAGAAAATACCCGGTTCAAATTTGCAACAGTGGTTGCAAGCTAGAGGAAATCAACCACTCACCACACAACAAGCTCACGAATGGTTAATCGAATTAGTAGGAATACTTAACGAACTACATCAGCATCAATACCTTCACCGAGATATTAAACTATCTAACATCATGCTAAGACCTGATGGGCAACTGGTGTTGATTGACTTTGGTGCTGTTAGGGAAGTCACAAACTCTTACTTAGAAAAACAAGAAGGCAAACAAACTGGAACTGTACTCGTTTCTCCTGGATTTACCCCTCCAGAACAAGCTGAAGGTCACGCTGTCCCACAGTCAGATTTTTTTGCTTTGGGGCGAACTTTTGTCTGTTTGCTCACAGGTAAATCTCCTCTTGATTTTCTTAAAAACTCGGCAACAGGAGAACTGATTTGGCGTGACCAAGCAACGAGTGTTTCGCCACAATTAGCAAATTTAATTGACCGCCTCATAGCTCCTTTTCCTGGACAGCGACCTCAAAATTGCCAGGAAATCTTAAATTATCTTCAAGGCAATCAACACCAGTTTCCGCTATCTCAAGATGGAACAGATACCTTACCACCAGATACAGGGTTTGGAGTCAGTACTTTAGGATTAAAGAGCTTTATCAAAAATACATTTACTCTTGTATCTAAGTTAGACAAACCAAGAATAGATCAACACAATAACATACAAGATAAAAGTTTACAGAGCCAACAAGATAAAAGTTTACAGAGCCAAAGTTTACGGAGCCGGAGTTTGAAATTTTTGTTAGCTGGCTCTTTATTTATCGGAGGAGGTTTCAAGTTGTGGAGTCTGGCACCAGAAATAGCAGGAAAACTCAATAATGTGGGTTTATCAGAATACAACCAGAAAAATTTTACAAAAGCTAAACTATTCTATCAAACATCTCTCATTTTTCAGTCAAATCTGCCACAACCTCAATATAATCTGGGCTTGCTGTATGAAGACCAAAATAAGCTTGAGCAAGCTCGCACTGCTTACCAAATAGCTGCTCTGAAGGGTTTCGATAGAGCTTATAACAACTTGGGACGATTGTACATTTTGGAGAAACAATATGATTTAACAGTACCTGTACTACACGAAGGTTTACAACGTACTGAAGATAACAAAATTAAATACGCAATGCTGAAAAACTTGGGCTGGGCGTATTTAGAACTGGGGAATTACCAAGAAGCTGAGAACTCTCTTCAAAGGGCAATCAAGATTAATGGCGATCGCGCTGCTGCATATTGCCTTCAAGCCAAAGTTTTTGAAAAGCAAAATAATAGGCAAGCAGCACTCTTGGCTTTGAAAAATTGTATCACATCTGGAAAACCAGAAACGAAAGAAGAAAAACAGTGGATCTCTGAAGCAGCAAAAAAAATTAAGGAGATATCAAAGTTACCCTCCACTTCTAAAACCCCAAGGACTCAATAATGAAGTTCAGTGCACTACTAAAAAACTGGATAGTAAAGAGTAAAAAAGCGAAAATAGCCGTTTGTTTTTTTGCTGTTTGCTTATTGCTTTTGATACTAGTCACACCAAATTTACCACCAGCACTTACCACTCAAGTTAGTCAAATACCCATTGCTGAGTGCACAACCGTTCAAAGTGGTGATCCTCGCAGTCCCACTAATCCTGATATTCCCTACATTATCAGTCCCCGCCGAACGTTGCTACTGACTGACAAGCCGAAGCTACGCTGGAATCAAGTTTTGGGTGTCAAAAGCTATGATGTCAGTTTACAAAAAGGTGATTCGGTTGTTTGGCAAACAAAAGTGAATACTAATCAAGTCGTGTATCCAGGAGAACCAAGACTAGAAACAGGAGTGGAATATTTGCTGATTGTTAAAGCAGACAACGGTAAATTGTCAACAGATGAAAAACCAAATGCGCGGGGTTTTAGCCTTTTGTCCAAGGACGAAGCACCAGTTGTCAAAGCAAGCATGAGCCAACTGAACAATCAAAAAGTTCCTGACAAAGTCACAGAGCTACAACGTGCTTTTTATTACATTGGAGCAGATTTAAAATCGGAGGCGATAGAGACACTAGAATCCTTGATAAGTAGTGGTATTAAAGAAACTTCCGTCTATCGTAAGCTTGGCAATCTCTACTGGGAAACAGGAGTTAATGTGCAAACTGAGATTAATTATTTAAATGCACATAAATTAGCAAGAGCTAATAAGGATATCATACAGCAAGCGCAGATTGCGGAAGCTTTGGGAGATTTGTATATAGCAATAGATGACCAAAAAACAGCCAGAAATTGGTTTGCTCAAGCACGAGATAGTTACAAAACTTTAGGTAATAAGCAAAGAGTAGAAGAACTAGATGAGCAGATAAAACAACTGAAAACAAACAAACCTACTACATAAGTTAGAAATCAAGACACTGATTAGTAGCTAAATCTAATTAAGCATAAAATATAATTAGGAACGCGAGTGCGTGCCCTAAGTATACAAGACAAGCTGAGTGTATACGCCTAAACGACTTTTCATTCGCGCCCTTGGCGTTCCGTATGCGCAAAGCGCACGCCGGCGTCCCTTGCGCGTTTCCCTTTGGGACTTACGCTCGTAGCGTCTGCGACAGGAGAAGCAAAGGATAGGGAAATCATTACAAAGACTCTATTTACCTTTTTCAAGGTTGACTTACTTAGCATCCGGAATCGTGTAGTTTCTGTTGGTATACATATATGTCTTTATGTGAAATTAAATCTGTTCTATAAATCACCCAACAACAGGAGTATGACAAATGACTGATCAAACATTACACCCTAATCAAGATAACCGTAAAACGGAAGCCAAAAAACTACTAGAACAAGCTAATCAACAGTTAGGAGAAGCTTTAAAATCTTATCAACAAGCACTAGATATCTATCAGGACATGGGTGAAGAGACTGTTGCTACTCTCATCTCCTATCTGATTTCTCAGAGCAAGATTCTGACTGTTACTGGCACAGATAAGTCTGGTAGTTCTAAAATAAACTTAACTGCTGCTAGTACTATATTGGGTAATCGTTCAAAGGTAAAACGTCCTAGTTCTAGGAAGTAAAGGAAAACTTAGTAAATCATGTATCTCAATGACTGAATGCGATTTGAAGAAAGTTTCTGACAGGTGCATCCCAAGATTGTTCAATAAACCATTTTTAATAACTAAGTGTTGCAGTTGCTTATTTTCTCAATAAGCAACTCTTGATTTTAAAAGAGATTAAAACAGTGAACAGTGAACAGGGAACAGGGAACGCTTAACAGGGAACGCTTAACAGGGAACGCTTAACAGGGAACGCTTAACAGGGAACAGTGAACAGTGAACAGTGAACAGAGTCAGCGATTTCTTGACCCCCCTTAACTTGGTAACTGATAACTGCGGCTGGTACTTGATAACTGATAACTGATAACTGATAAC
>NZ_QMEB01000397.1 GCF_012912135.1 Brasilonema bromeliae SPC951
AAGTTCTGACGATGAATGTAGAATCCCCTCGCCTTTAGGCAGGGGAGTGTCAAAAGACTGCCAAATTTTATCCCCTCCCCAAATCAACATTCCTAAAACAACTCCGAAAAGGAGACTGTAACAAATGGATAAGCTGAAGCGATGGGGTATGGATGTGGAGAAAGGAGGTAACAGAGGATCTTCCTGTGTGACGAGAGCATAACTAGATGCCATTATTCCAGCAGAACCGATCGCACTACCTACGGCGAGAATCGTGATTTGGAGGTTGCGATCGCCTATTTCTTTCTTATCCTGTGCAATGCGATCGCTCTTCGCCCTATCTATCGCCACACGCCCCCGGATAGAAGCTATCGCTTTATCCAGCAAGCTCGAACCATGATGAAAATATCCCAACTCTGCTTGAATTTGTTCCTGAAAATAAGCACAGTTTTCCAGACTAAATCTTTCTAAAAAGCTGATATCTTCATCTTTAATGATACCACGAATTTGTTGCAATCTCTCAGCATAGTTTCGAGTATTTATCGCAATTGTATTTTGGTATGCTTCCAGATACCGCAATAAATTGGTATAGTCTAAAGCACTTTTTGGAAGTGTTTTTAATTTATCGCTTAATTGCTCTAATTCTTCTGCTGTTAATTGCTGAGTCTCTCCAAACTTTTCTAATGTTTTAATTTCCTCTTCTATTTTGCTATATTCTTGATTTGTGTCATAATAAACCTGACGGCTTTGTTGAAAAGCTTTCACCACTTTGGCGCGAAAGAAAAATAAATCTAATAATTGCTCTTGATAAAAAACAAATTTCTCCTCAGCTTCTGGATGGCTGAAAAACCAAACTAAAATATGACGGTAATGTGTTAATTGACTAAAAAGTCCGTATTCAAAAATGGGGCTACCAAAGAGAGTGTCGGAACGAGCAAATGGAGGTATGGTATAGCCTTGAGGAAAGAAAGCTTTGAGACATTCATCAGCAAGATTTTTCAAAGCTTTTTGATTTTGAGGGTCTTGTTCTGATGACAACCAAGCAGTAATGATGAGAGTTTCACCGATAAAGTTGTTATTACCATTTAAGAGCAAACAATTCTCTGGATTGAGTTGACGCAGAAGCTGAATATCGACATCATCAGTTTTTTGACCATTTTCTTTTTCTGGACGGCGCAGATTTAACCACAGTCCGTAACTATCATAAAGTCTTAGCGGATAGGCAAATCCGTCAATAGATATTTTGGAAGAATTATTGGAAGAATTATCGAAAGTCACCGCGCCTTCAATCGGGGTAACTTCTGTTCGTTCATCGGCTTTGATCAAAGAGACAGTCGGGTTATCTGGCTCCTTTTCTAAATCCAGCAATTGCGTCAAGTTGAAATTTTTATGCAGGATTTTGTCGATGATTTCATCACAACTTTTCCAAAGCCAATCTTTCTCCTGTTCTTCTGCTTTTTGCAGAACAAAGGCAAATAAATGAACATTGGGAGCATAGACTTTAGGACTCATTTTTTGGGAGGTTCTGGCTGTGGATTTTTTTGTCGCTCATCAATGATTTTCTGATAATCTGGGAACTGATTGATTAAAGTTCCTTCTTGGTTTGCCGGATTGCGCTTTTTGATAGTGATTTCTCTAGCAGCAAATCGGACAGCATCTGCAACATCTGGATGTTCTCTACACCAAGCGGTAATTGCATCAACGGCTGCTGAAAGTGGTTGATTTTCTAATTCTGCCAGGGTTTGCTTGATTGTCAACAAATCTTCGCGGCTTTTTTCATCAAAGACAAATCCTTGCTGTTCTAAGACTTGCAAAAAAGCCTCAATTGTGATGTTTGGTTGATTAACTTCCATAGGTCATACCTTCAGTAGGATTTCAAATCTCGTTCAAATCTCGTAACCTCGTAACCTCGTTTCCAGGTTCTACCTGGAAATGCAGTTGGGGCGGCTCTGCCGCTTTCTAAGGGAGGCAGAGCCTCCCAGTGAGTATTCCCAGTCAGAGACTGGGAACAAGGATCTCGTTTCAAATCTTGTTTCAAATCTCGTTTCCAGGTTCTACCTGGAAATGCAGTTGGGGCGGCTCTGCCGCTTTCTAA
>NZ_QMEB01000045.1 GCF_012912135.1 Brasilonema bromeliae SPC951
CCCCCGGTAGTTGTTTTGCAATATCGGTGTCATCTGCAAGTTCTTTCAGCTTATCTCTCGCTTCTCCAACTGCAGTAAATAAAGATTGACCTTCTGCAAAAGAATTTAAAAAATATTTGAGAAACTTTTGTGCTAATTTGTCTGGCACTTCTTCCCGCCAGACAATGATGTAGGGAAGATTTAAATCTGCTAATTGTCTTGCTAAACCTAAACCATCGCAGGAATTTAAAATTGCTAATTTTAAACCTTTGTTAATTGCTGCTTTCAGTGTTCTTTTGATTTCTGATAAACTTAAACTGTCATTACGATTAATATTTATGATACCTGTTTGACCATCACCTTTGGTTTCGCTATGACCTGCAAAAAATAGGATATCACAAGCTTCTTCCCAGAGCGCGTTAAAATCTGAACGATTTGGTTCAGTCAAAACTATGAGTTCAGCTGCCCGTTTCTGCAATTTTTGCAGTAACTCTTTATCGGCACTAGTATCAATATTTTGACTATCTCCAAAAATACTAATAATCCTGGGTCTTCTAATTTTATTAGAAGTGGATGATTTTTCTGATGCCGTAGTACTTACAACAGAAGAGTGAAAACAAACAGCCGCTTCACAAGAGAAATTTTGAGCAAGAAAATCCCATTCCTGCCAAGGAAGTCGATGTAAAATGTCCTTGGTTGTCTGTGATCCAATTTTCTGTGTGTTGATAATTAAACGAATTTCTGGTTGAAAGTCTTGTGACAATGCTTGTTTTAATTCTGATTGAATAGGGTAAAGCCACTGATGAAGGTGACGGCATAAATGCTGAGCAGAATCGTAACAATCTGTTTTGGAAATATGAGTGACTTGGTTGTTTTTAAAACCACCTCTAGAATGCTTGAGTAACGAGTAGTATTGCTCTTTCCAGCGTTGATAGGAAATGGGAATTTCGGCATTTGGAGGTAATTGCACTTCTAGTTGTGTGATGTTACGCTGTGCATTTGCTACCGTCACCTCAACATTGAGATTACCAAACCCGCGCTCAAGGTTTCCGTCACCAAACTCCAAGTTTACCCATATTTCCATAAGCCATAACCCTAAATTAGTTTAATTAAACCATCGCTATTTTTAAAATAAAAATCCAAAAATAATTAACAAATTGCGGTCAATAAGCTCTAGCACACCACTCGACTACTAGTGGGGGACTTTTCTGCTTTTATCTCTACCCTCTTGTACAAAAGGGTAGCTTGATGCGAGCATCGCAGTCTTTTATCCAATCTCATATATAGCTACAAGTGTACAAATGTTGATTTCGGATATTTTTTATGGAAAAATAAATATACTCTATTTGAACAGTATTTTAGTAAGCGTCTGAGTTGATATGTTTAAAATCTTTGTCTTTTACTGAGGTAGCATGCAACCCTGATTTTCTATTTATCCGCTGCTATTAATTGTTGCTGAATTCTCTTGAATTCAGCCTGCTTGATGCTGCGAGCACCGCCGCTCTCACGACGAGTTGGAACTCCGCGATTAGGTGGTATTCGAGCTTGTATCTGATTCTGTTTAATAGTTTTGACGGTTCGAGGTGTGTTTTGCAAGAGCAATAAATTATGTGTATCTGCATAGTTAGCTGATACAGTGATTATTCCTACTATTAACGAAGCTATAACATATTGCGATTTCATTTTTTTCTCCTTGAGAAAACTCTTCATAATACAACTTCACGAGTGCGTATGTGTTTTTCTGACGAGATATACAGTTTTATTGAAACAGTAATCAAAAGAACACAGAACTCAGAATGACCATTAAGATATATCTAGGGTTTGAGTAAAGATACTATGCACCACAGGCAGACGCTTTTTTGTTGGCGCAGGCTGTGGTGCGTGATTCTCCATAGATAAATCGAAGGACTTTAGTTAGACGCGTTTGCTGAGGTATGTACGCTTTGAATAAGTAGCCGTCATGAACTGCGTACACCCTATGCCTACGGCACGCCAAAGGCGAACGGGTATGTCCTCCGGACACGCTGCGCTTTAGCCCTTTGGGCGTGCGCAAAGCGCATACGGCAGTTGGCACTCTCGGAGGAAAGCCGCTGAGTCCCAAAGGGACTCAGCGGTTGGGACGCGTCTACAAGTCGGGAAACCCGGTGTTAGCACCTGCCTCACCAGAACACATGAAAATATTCTCCCTCCCCCTTCGGGTATGCCTTCGGCACACCTATGTCCTTCGGACACGCTTCGCGAACGGTGAACGCAGTCGCCTCTGTCGGGAAAGCCGTCATTCGCGCTGTCTCACTCCCTCACTCACTCCTTGGGACTTATGCGCTACGCGCAGGCACTTTCACAAAAATCAAATAGGATTACTATGATTATTCAAATGTTATGAAATAACATTTTGATTGTCGTCTTTGCTTATAATGACCACTGATTTAACAAAGTCTTAAAAAAACATAATTTAAACACAAATTATGTTCTTTTATGACAAACATAAACATCAAAAGACGTTAAAACATTGATTAACACTAGTGATAGATAAACACCATGTCGGAATCTCGAAATACCTCCAGTTCTTCAACCTTAGAAGCGACAGGTTCTAGGGCATTCAATATTCAACCCACAAATAGTTTTGAGAATGATAGTTTTTTAAATACTTTCAGCCGGAGTGGCTCTTCACAATCTTTCTTAGATGCAGATCAAGAGTTTTCTGATACAGCACTAAGCCTTCCTAACAATCTTAATCCTAATCCCATATTTACTAGTGCAGCAATTTTTCCTGATTTCAATGGTGATGGAAAAAAAGACAAACTCTGGCGTAACCCTCAAACTGGTGAAACCGCTATCTGGCTGATGGATGGTACAAATGTTGCCTCTCAGGGTGCGTTGAAAACAATGAGTTCAGATTGGGACTCTAAAGTTGCTGATTTCAATGGTGACGGCAAAACTGACATCATCTGGCGCAATATAAAAACGGGTGATAACACCATTTGGCTGATGGATGGCACTACAGTCGCATCTGAAGCATCTTTGCCGAATGTCCCTACAGACTGGACTTTCAGTACTGGTGAGTTCAATGGTGACGGCAAAACCGACCTCGCATGGCGCAATCTAAAAACGGGTGAGAATGCTGTATGGCTGATGAATGGCACACAGGTTCTGGCTTCGTCTGCTTTGGAAGCGGTTGATCCAAGCTGGACAGGCACTATTGGTGATTTCAACCGTGATGGTAAAACTGACACCTTATGGCGTAATAAAACAACAGGTGAAAACGCTGTTTGGTTAACCAATGGTAACACCGTTACTAAAACTGCATTGCCAACCCTTGGTACAGATTGGCAGCCTAGCCTTGCAGATTTCAACGGCGATTTTCAAACCGATATTCTGTGGCGTAATAATAAAACAGGTGAGAATGCTGTCTGGCTGATGGATGGTTCAAATGTTGCTTCTCAGACTGCCTTACCTACTCTCGGTGCAGGTTGGACATCTAGTGTTGGTGATTTCGATGGTAATGGTAAGACAGATCTGCTTTGGTATAATCCGCAAACAGGTGAGAGCAAGGTTTGGATCATGGATGGTGCAAATGTTGTCAGTGACACTGCTTTACCGACACAAAGTGCAGCCTGGAAAACAAGTATTAGCGATGTTGATGGCGACGGCAAGACCGATATCTTCTTACGCAATTACGAAACAGGTGAGAACAAGATTTGGAAGATGAATGGTTCTACTCCTACTGAATCTGCTCTGCCAACATTTGCTAAAGAATGGTACACTTTCTAAGAGTTTTTGTACAATTCGTAATTTGTGATTCGTAATTGATTCGTTTTTACGAGTCATCAATGACGAATGATTTTGGTTTTCACTTCATTAATACTGACATTATGTTAGTTAGAAATCGCCGGGAATTATCTTGGCGATTTTTTATAAAACTCATTTCTCAAATAAAAAGACCTCACCCCCATCCCCTCTCCTTATTAAGGAGAGGGGTGTTCATCTGTCATCTTAACAACATGTTTGTGATAGTTAAATGCAGTTTTGTCACAAAGAACAAAGATAACAGATGTAATATCTTAACAGAAACATTCCAAAAATAAAGTTAAAAATTTGATGAACACTAGTCATAAACAAACATTATGGTTGCATCTAAAACCTTGGACTCTTCTACAGGTACTAGTGCATTCCAATCTCTCCCAATCACCGATAGTTTTGCGGGCACGGATGATTTAAATTCTGCTTTGAGTCTTGGACGTTCTTCAGAATCGCCACTAGAGAACTCGTTGCAGTCAACACAAGTTGTAACTGCACGAGAAAATCCCAATCCTAGTCGTTTGTTTAGTAGTACGGGGATTGTTGCTGATTTTAACGGTGATGGCAAGACGGACAAATTTTGGCGCAATTCTCAAACAGGTGAAACTGCTGTTTGGCTTATGGATGGTTCAAAGCCGACAGGGGAATTGTTGTCGAACGTAGACTCATCTTGGGATTTTGCTTATGCCGATTTTAATCGTGATGGCAAAACTGACATCTTTTGGCGCAATAAGACTACGGGTGAGAATGCCATTTGGCTTATGGACGGCACAAGAATAGCTTCTGCGGTTAGTTTGGAGAAAGTCGATCCATCCTGGACTGCTAGCATTGCTGATTTTAATGGCGATGGTAGAAGCGATATTTTCTGGCGCAATGCCAAAACAGGCGAAAATGCCACTTGGCTGATGGATGGCACAACAGTAACCACTGCAGCTTTTCTACCTAAAACTGATTCACAATGGTCTTACAGTATTGTCGATTTCGATGGTAATGGCAAAAACGACATCTTTTGGCGTAATCAAACAACGGGAGAAAATGCTATTTGGTTTGTAAATGGTACCGACACATCAGCGTATTCTCTATCGAAAGTAGATCCGTCTTGGAATTATAGCCTTGGCGATTTTAACGGCGATGGTAGAACCGACTTGCTGTGGCACAATACTCAAACGGATGAGAATAGTGTCTGGCTGATGAATGGTATTTTCATCAATTCAGGTTCTCTGGAAAAACAAAACTCTTCTTGGAAGTCTAGCGTTGGCGATTTCAACGGTGACGGCAGAACTGATATCTTCTGGCACAATACTCAAACTGGTGAAAACACTGCTTGGTTGATGGATGGTACAACAGTAACTACTGCGGCTTTTCTGCCCACAACTGATGCAGCTTGGCAACCCAGCATTGGTGATTACGATGGTGATGGCAAGAGTGACATCTTCTGGCGTAGATACGACACTGGTGAGAATACTATTTGGCAGATGAATGGTACTACAGTTTCTGCAGCTTCTACACAGACTGTTCCGGTAGAGTGGTCTGTTTTCTAGAAATTTGAGGTGATGCAGATTAAAAACAATATGCACGCAGATGATAACTTCATCATCTGCGTGTATGTTTCTTTTTTATTTTTTCATCCTTTCTTCTAAGGCTTCTTGTGCGTGTTCTCGGTCGTCAAAATGGATTTTTTCCGTTCCAAGAATTTGGTAGTCTTCGTGACCTTTTCCGGCAAGCAAAACGCCGTCTCCAGGTTGCGCTTGCAATATGGCGGTACGAATGGCGGTTGCGCGATCGCCTATCACTATCGGCTTTACTGTTTCTGGAACTCCCTCTAAAATATCCTGCAAAATCCTTTCTGGGTTTTCAGTCCGGGGATTGTCGGATGTCACCACAGCGACATCTGCTAATTGAGCAGCGATTCTACCCATTTTCGGGCGTTTGGTGCGATCGCGATCGCCTCCACACCCAAACACGCAAATCATTTTCCCTGGAATAAACGCTCGCGTTGCTTTGAGCAAATTCTCCAAACTATCTGGTGTGTGGGCATAATCCACAATAACGCTGATATCTTGGTCCGGAAGAATTTGCACTCTTTCCATCCGTCCCGGAACTCCGGGGAACTCAGGTATAACAGATGCGATTAACTGCAAATCTAACCCTAAGTGTAAAACTGCTCCTACTGCTGCTAGTAAATTTTCTAGGTTATATTGACCAACAAGCGGTGAACGAAAAGCAACTTCACCCTTTGGTGTATGCAATGTACCACTGACACCATTCGGTTCGTAACTCAGGTGACTCATCCACAAATCCGCTGTCGAATCGTTGACACTATAACTCCACACTTTCTCTGGCTTCAAGGATGCTATTAACCGCTTACCATATGTGTCATCAGCGTTGATGATTGCCCGTCCCTTAAGATACTGAGGACTAAACAGCAGTGCTTTTGCTGTAAAATAATCTTCCATATCACGGTGGAAATCCAGATGGTCTTGGGTAAGATTGCTAAACACTCCTACCTCAAACTGACAACCCATCACTCGACCCTGCGCCAAAGCGTGGGAACTCACTTCCATCACTCCGTACTCATTACCAGCATCAAGAGCAGTCGCTAGCTGCTGTTGCAGTTCCACAGCAAACGGTGTTGTATGGACAGCAGTTTGAACAAAACCATGCCAACGAGTATAAAGAGTGCCCATTAAAGCTGTCGCCAGATTTGCTTGATGGAGAAAATACTCAATCAGGTGGGTGGTTGTGGTTTTACCATTTGTGCCCGTCACACCTACAAGTTTGAGTTTTTGCCCAGGATAGTCGTGGAAGGTGGCTGCTAATTGGGCACAGGCTTTTGTCATGTCATCACTGCTGATAACACAAGCAGATGGTGTTGGTGGATGTTTCTGTGCTGCTTGAGGAGAAATAATTGCAGCTACAGCACCAGAGGCGATCGCACTTTGCCAAAAGTCCCCACCATCAACTCGTGTTCCAGGCATCCCAATAAACAAATCTCCCGCAACGCAAGCATGGGAATTTGTCTTTAAATTCTTGATTTCAGCGTCCATTGCTGGATGTTGTGGTAACTGCACAATAATATCATCTACAGTTGCTAGTAACTCCCGCAGTTTCATTTTCTGAACCTCGTCACACATCGTGATTTTGCTTATTTTGCACCATGTTTTCTGTTTCTACAAACACTTTCAGATGACAGGAAGCTTTTTTGTCAACCTACACTAACGTACTACTTGAATAGCTGGATACTGATACACAAACCAATACTGACGCCAATAACCTCAAAGGATAACCCTTATACTGGTGTTGTCGCTTGTCTATAAATCTTTCTTGTTATTTATCTAACTTTGTTAAATTCTGAATAAAATTTTCATACAGATAAAAAAAGTTTGATATCCTTTGGTGTTACCTAATCTCAAAAAAAAATTGTCAGTGAATTATTACAATTTCAATGAGCATTTCTGGTCTCCACAGACAGTTTGTAGTCAATCAGAACTACCAAAATCAAATAAAAAAAGTAATCGCAGAAAAACACTCACAGGTGTTTTGAGCTTAGTGTGTCTTGCTGTTTGGACACCACTGCTCCTTGGGCTTATAGTTCCTAGCGTCCATAAGCTGAAGGAAAAGCGCTCTAATTTCGAGACTAGCAACTTTGATGGAGAAGACTCCGTATTTAAACGTGAGCACTTTCTTTTCTATCAGGCTGCAAGTGGGAGGATGAGAACCCCTGCCTTTTAAGGAGGGGATGAAATCCGACGCAAAGGGCTAAAGCCCTTTGTTTTTCTGATACGATGCGTGAAGGTACTGGGTGGCGACCCATACAGGATATCCTTGACCGGACTCCGAGGGTAGAAACGTAGTCTTCAGAACGGCAGGTGCTACAACGGGGGGAACCCCCGCAACGCACTGCCTCCTGTACCGTTGTCTGCGGTGGGACGCGTCGTGGACGTTAAATTAAATTGCCTGCGGAGACGGTGAGACCAGCGCTGCGGGAGGGTTTCCCTCCGCAGGCGACTGGCGTTAGACCGGAGGGCGTGCCGCAGGCATACCCGGAGGGTCTGGCGGGGATTGGCAACAATCTAGTTAAGAGTCAAAGAAACAGGAATTAGGGTGGAAATGTAAGGCTTTAGCCTACATTGGAACATCCTTTAAGAATCCCCGTGCATTTATGCCGGGGAGTACGTCAATTATCCATACAGCAGCGATAACGAAATCAAGGGCTTCCAGATATGTGTTAAGCTGTACCACGATAGAGCATACCTAGAGTCGTTAGCGATAAACAGTAATTATTGTTTGCTGTCTTACGTGCTGCCTTAAGATATGCCGGAAAAATCGATGGAAACCAAAGCTCGATTCAGGAAATTCCAGAAATTCTTCTGATACCGGGCTGGAAACCCCTAAGGAGGAACTCAACGTGTTTAAGCAAATTCTGACAGGTAGCTATATTTTTGTTTTTCTTCTTGTCAGCAGCCTGTCGGCTCATGCACAAGCACCAAAACCGACATCTCCATCTTCATCTCCATCCCCTCAAATTCCAACAACACCCCAAACCAAGGTGAGTCCAGAGGAACTTCAAAAATTTGCAAACTCACTCAAACAGTTGAGAGTGATTAAGCAGGGAGCAGTTCAGCAGATGGGGGACGTTATAAATAAGTCTGGTCTGAGTCAAGAACGATTTTTGGAAATATATAAATCACAGCAAAATCCTCCAGAGAAGCTAAAACGAGCAATGACCTCACAGGAAAAGCAGCAATATGAAAAAACTGTCACAAGTCTAAAGTCAATTCAGGAACAAGCTGATACAAACATGCAGCAAGTCCTGCAAAAGGAAGGGCTAGGGCTAGAACGTTTCAATCAAATTCAAGTAGCAATCAGTCAAGATCCGGCGCTTCAGCAAAAAGTGCGGGAAATGATTAAAAGCTAGTGTAAGCAATTTTGTGAACATGGGGATGCGATTGCACTTAGCCTACCGTTCTAACAGGTGGTTGCACAAAGCGCACTGCTTTGCACAACCGCCTAGAATTTAATGAATCCCAAGTTGCATTCATTTTGATAAAATGTCATTTTATCAGTACTACTCACCACCCCTCTGAGTCAATTATGGATAACGAGGTTGTTCTTTTTCTTGTCAGCGCCAGTGTTCTCATCCTCTACCTCATTTTCTCTGCGTTAACTGAAATGGGCACAAAGTTACCTTGGAAAAAATAGCGGTTCGCACTGGCTCCCCTACGATTTGTGGTCTATTCTAATTAAATTTTGAATTTTGAGATTGCGTCGCAACGCGCTCCGCAACGCTACGCGATGCGTGAATTTGAGCGTTTGCGCAGCGCCCCCTTAGGGGCTAGCGAGTGACTGCTGCTGCATCGTACACTGTCCATATAATTCCAACAAGAACAGAACAAGAGAGTGTGCTTTCTATGTCATCCATCATCAGGCTTGCTAATGAACAGGATGCTGAGCAAGTTCTGGAAATTTACGCCCCCTTTTGCGAGCATTCACCTGTGTCTTTTGAAGTTCAGCCACCAACTCTAGATGAAATGCAGCAGCGGATTGCAAAAGTTCTAGAAAAGTTGCCTTGGCTAGTGTGCGAGCATGATGGAAAAGTTCTCGGATATGTTTATGCTGCACCTCATAGAGACCGAACTGCCTATCAGTGGGCTGTTGATGTATCTGTTTATATCCATGAATCAGTGCGTCGTTCAGGGATAGGACGAGCTTTATATACGTCGTTGCTTAAAATTCTGGTACTTCAAGGTTATTACAGCGCCTACGCAGGTGTCACTCTCCCAAACACAGCCAGTGAAAGGCTTCATGAACTGATGGGATTCCAGTTCATAGGAATATATCAAGGTGTAGGATATAAGTGTGGTGCGTGGCATGATGTCGTGTGGTATGAGCTATCTCTGCAACCGCGAAGACCAAATCCCAAGCCTCCCATCAATATCAACGTATTACGCAATACCTTAGAATTGGAATACGCTTTGGCAAGTGGACTACTTTTCCTTAAGCTTCCTGTCGATTAAGAAATTATTTCACACGCCGATATTTCTGATTTTTGCCAAAGTACCCTGACAAACTCCTAAATTTCAGGTTAAATGTTTCCAGATATGCCCCTTGAGAAAGTTGTCAGGTACTATTTGTGACACAAGAACAAAAAACCTCTCGTTCTTTTGCTGGAATTGCTGGCATTATTGCTGTTGCGACGTTAATAAGCAAATTTTTTGGGCTGGTACGCGAACAGGCGATCGCCGCCGCTTTTGGTGCGGGAGCAGTTGTCGATGCTTATAACTTCGCTTACATGATCCCTAGTTTTATGCTAATATTACTAGGGGGTGTGAATGGACCATTTCATAGTGCGATCGTCAGCGTCCTAGCCAAGCGCAAGCAAGAAGAAGCTGCTCCCTTAGTGGAAACAATGACAACCCTTGTGGGTGGTTTGCTGCTTTTGGTAACCATTTTCCTGGTAATATTTGCTCCTAACCTAATTGACTTAGTAGCACCAGGTTTAGACACCGTTCGTAACGGAGCTTTTATAAAAGAAAACGCCATTGTGCAACTGCGAATAATGGCACCAATGGCAGTTTTAGCAGGACTAATTGGTATTGGTTTTGGGACTCTCAACACAGCTAATCAATACTGGCTACTTTCACTCAGTCCTTTATTTTCCAGCATTATTCTGATTATTGGTCTGGGTATCCTCGCTCTGCAACTAGGTAGCAAAATTAGCTCTCCTCAATATGCCATTTTAGGTGGAATGGTTTTAGCGGGAGGCACCCTAGCCGGAGCATTCCTGCAATGGTTGATACAGCAAATTGCTCAAGCACGAGCGGGGTTAGGTACATTGCGCCTACGATTTAATTTTAAGCAGCCAGGGGTGAACGAGGTACTCAAAATCATGGCACCAGCAACCTTTTCCTCTGGGATGTTGCAAATTAATCTGTACACAGATATGTATTTTGCATCCTTCATCCCCTCTGCTCCTTCTGGGTTGCGTTATTCCAATATCTTGGTGCAAACTCCTTTAGGAATTATTTCTAATATAATTTTACTACCTTTGTTACCAATATTTTCCCGACTAGCCGCACCAGAAAATTGGCAAGAGCTAAAATTGCGAATTCGCCAAGGACTCATACTCACCGCCTTCACCATGCTACCAATGGGAGCGCTTATGATGGCGTTGTCTGACCCCATTGTACGAGTGGTTTATGAACGTGGTGCTTTTACAAAAGGAGATTCCGGCTTGGTTTCCTCCATACTAGTTGCTTCTGGTCTGGGAATGTTTGTTTATTTGGGGCGAGATGTTTTGGTGCGAGTGTTTTATGCTTTGGGTGATGGTCAGACACCATTTCGCGTTAGTATGATTAACATCATATTCAACGCTTTGCTAGATTGGATTTTGTTTAAACCTTTTGGTGCGCCGGGTTTGGTACTAGCAACAGTTGGGGTGAATTTCATCTCGCTATTAATGTTGTTATGGTTGCTTGATCGCAGGCTGAATGGTTTACCTTGGCGCGAGTTGGGTTTACCAATTTTAGGTTTAACTGCTGGTAGCATGGTAGCTGGAGGAGCAAGCTATGGCACTCTTGAGGTTTTGCAGAAATTTTTAGGTGAAAATGGTTTACTAATTCAACTATTGGAAATATCTATTGCTGGTTTAGTTGGCATCGGCGTTTTTGGTGTGATTGTTGCCATGATGAAATTACCAGAGATCGAGATTTTTGTCTCTCGTCTGCGTGAGCGCTTTTTGAGAAGATAAAGAATAACTCAATTACTATTTAGAAGTGAGTGGTCGAATAGGTGCAAAACCAGCTTGTTCTACGAGTTTTTGACCCTCAACGCTTAAGAGTAAGTTAGCATAAGCCGTACCAGCCTCCTCATTTACACCACCGTCTTTTTTGATAATCACATAGAGTTTGCGAGTCATTGGATAAGAAGAATCAATAAAAGCCAGTTGATTCACTTTCTCGATGTTTGTTCCACTGAAAGGAGCTACATAAGGTTTATCAGCACTTTTTGCTAATGGGAGAAGTTTTACAGGTACAGTCTTTTGGTTAACAACTTCTGAAGCCGTGGCATAACCAATTCCACCAGCAGTGTCAGCAACTCTCTGTAAAGACTCAGTGGTGTTGTTTACCTCTTTAAAAGAACCAAAGTCTCTTCCCAGTAACACTGTGTCTTGGAAGAAATCCACAGTACCGCCAGCTTTCGGGTTACGGCTGAAGACTGTAATCTTCAAATTAGGACCACCCACCTGCTGCCAATTTGTGATTTCTCCAGTAAAAATCTGTTGCACTTGTTCCAAAGTCAGTCCTCTGATTGGAAGACTAAGGTTTACATAAATGGCGATGCCATCAATTGCAACAGCCTTCTGTTCTAGTTCAAAGCCTTTTTTTATAGCAGCTTGTAACTCATATGGTTTAAGAGTATCAGAAGATTGGGCAAAGCTCAGTTCATCGTTCAAAAGCATTTCAATACCTGTTCGTGAACCAGGCTTTTTTTTTGCTGGATGAACATATTGTAAGTGAAATGAAGGGTGTGCTTTGTTAATGGCGTCAATAATATCTTGAGATCTCAGAGGAGCAAATGTTGTGGATCCACCATAAAAAAATGTTCCTTCAGGAACATTTTTTACTTTAGCGAAAGTCGCTATACAAGTATTAAGGAGTACCTCTTGAAGTGGGCAACGACTTGCGCTTGATAACAAATCAATGCCCGTATAAATCCCCAAACTGACGGCGATAAGAATCCCAGATAGGATAATTAACTTTAATCGTTGCCACTGCTTTTGAAACTTTAATTTTCCTAATTCATTGTCAACCCAACTCTGGTTAAAAATGGTTTCATAAATATGATTGCCAACTTCTAATTTTCCCTGGTAATTGACTACAAAACCAAGTCTTAATAATATGAGTTGTTTGGGATTGTCATCAGCTACTACCTTTCCTGATTGCAAAACCTGTCGATACAGTTGCAGTAAATTTTCGGCATCTTTATTCTGCACAAGCTCATCGCGTATTTTCCTCAAGTGTTCTGGTTGATCTTGACTTTCCCAGTTGTCGATGATGCGCTCACGCACCATCCGCTCTACCCAATCAGCTTCATCCTCTCCCTGGCAAATTGGAAATTGCTCATTGAGGATAAGTCGGAAAAGTTTTTGGGCAAGAACTGGTTCAGACTTCGTTATTCTAAGTACTTTTCTAATGACAGGCATGGGATTACTAACCTTCGCAAGTAATTCCTCTGCTGTGTTAATCGTTTGTCTGTCTGCTTCCGCCAAAGTCCCTCGTTTGTCTAGGACTCGACTAGCAATCAAGAACCGATGTTCATCAATACTGAATTTATTCTGTCGATCCAAACCTTTATCGACTAACCAAGACCATCCTTCCTCAAATGCCTGCCCGCGTAACAGCCTTGAATCATCTTGATACTGACTTTCTACCCAAGCGCTCAAAGCCTCTGCATAAGGTCGAAGCTTTTCCAGTTCCTGGTTAAGCCATTTTTGGTTAAAAACTCTCTTATATATAGGGTTGAAAACTTTCAGTTTACCATTATGCTTAACCACCAATCCCGAGAGCCGCAATTCCATTTGTTCATAAGAGTGATCTGCATCTATTTCTTTGTGTCGCAAAATGGATTGGTATAGTCCTAGCATCTGCTGTGTTAGATGTTTATTAGTAAGAAGGCGATCGCGGATAGTCTTTAAATGTTCTGGCTGATCCTGAGATTCCCAATTCTCAATAATTTTTGACCTTACCACTTGCTCAACTGATAGGGGATTTTCGACTGTTAATCCCTCTGACATTAGCTTACACAGTTTGTGAGTTAAAAAAGGTTGTCCTCCTGTCCAGTACAAAATTTCCCTTAACACTTCCTGAGGATGACTAACTTTACCCACTAGCCCTTTTTCTAAAGCTTGGGCTTCCTCAAACTTAAACCCATCTAAGGCAATTGCCTTGCCAATATTAAACGGGGTGCGGGCTTTATCTCTAATCAAATCTGAAGGCGTTGCTACCCCTAGCAAACAAAATGTTAGCCTTTCGTAATCTGGTTTATCGACTCGTTGGTTGTAACAAGCCCGAATCAGCGCGAAAAAATCATTAATCGAGAAATTCAAGCTGATAATGCTGTCAATTTCATCGACAAAAATCACAATCCTTTTTTCCGGCACATACACCAACAAAACTTCTTCAATGAATCGATCTAGGAGCTGAACTAAAGAAAGCTCTTCATGCTCCTGTAACCATTTTTTTTGATTAACCTTACTCAAGAGGTTAAACCCCTGCCAAAGCAGAGACACTATGCCGCCATACCAGTTTTCTGGAGTTAGGTGTTCGCTACCAATTCTGGTGATATCTATAGCAGCACAGCTAACGCCTGAGTGTCTCAGCCGATCCATTGTCTGCACACGTAAGCTAGACTTACCCATCTGCCGACTATTGAGCACGTAGCAAAACTGCCCAGCCATTAGGGCGTCATACAGTTCTTGGTCGGCTTGTCGCATGACATAGCTAGGGGCATTTGGCTTTAAGCTACCGCCCACGTGATAGTAATCGGAGATTAATTCTAAAGTTGAGTTCATTTTGCCCCCAAGCAAGATAAAAAGTAACTGTGATAAAGTTGACAGCTAAACTTGACTTGATTTGCCTCAAACTGGACAATACCCATACTCTCTAACTTAGAAGCTGGTACTTGCTGCATCTGCACTTTACCCCCTGAATCAAGTAAAGTTCTCAAGGCTTCCAGCAGTTCGTGATGTTCACTCAACATGACCCAAAGTCCTTGGAGATGGCTGCTGTAAATTCCTTCTAGAGTGGGGGCTGTTTGCAAAAGTTGCTCTAAAGTCAGGTCTTTCTGATGCAGGTGATAGAGACCTAGCTGAATTAAGTAAGGATGTCCACCTATCATTGCTCGCAGTCGTTCTAGTTCTGTGTTATCTAACGACTTCAATCCATACTCTTTTGCTAACTGCTGTACCTGTGCCAAAGTCAGATTTGGTAATTTAACGGGTATACCCACATTGAACGGCGATTGATTGATATTGAGAGGGATATATACTTCTGTTGAGTAAGCCACGACCAATCTCAATTTTTGCCAAACCTGTAGGTTATTTGCTTCTTCATGCCAACTCCTGAGTAAAGTAAAAAATGACTTGGCAATTTTTTCATACTCGAAGAGCCGATCTACTTCATCCAACCCCAAAACCAAAGGTGTATCTATTTGCTCCAACAGATAAGCCTGGAAATAAGTAGTACAGCTAACCATGCTGCCCAATCTCTTGTTATCCCAATAATCATCTATGCGCGACTCCAGATTAAGCTGTTGGCTGATATTGGTACAAAACCACTGCAAAAAATGATCTAGATTCTCAAGGATTAATTCCTCTGCTTGTCGCAGATTCAAACGTATTGTTCGGTACCCACAATGTCTAGCTTCTGCCAAAATTTTATTCACCAAAGAGGTTTTGCCCGTTTTTTTTGGGGCTTTTATTCTGATTAAAGCTCCAGATTGCAGCACTTTTTGCGAACAGAGTTTTTCTAGCAATAAATGCTCGTTATAAAAACGCTGAATGTAAAAAGGAGACTGCGAGGATATGGGACGCCCCGGAAAATCAGGCTCAATTTGGTCGGGACGATGGTCTTCCCAGTAATCAAAATTGACCCACTTCGGTTTGTCTTGTACAAACAAGTCCACCAACTCTGGTCGATAGGAGAAGCGTTCTCCCTCTCTATTTACCAGACCAAATTTTGTACACACCTTATTCAAATGTTTTCTAATCGTGGATGTATCGCAATTTCTCTCGCTAGCAATTTGCTCATCGGTCTCGCCTGCCAAAAATCTCTTCAGCACCTTTTTTTGGTCAGGTGTCAGCTCGTCTAATATGTCGTTGAACTTTTTTCCATGCATCTTTTTCAAGCGCTTTTTGGCTAGTAAATTGGCAGAAGTCTCAGAACTTAAATACAATCTGTAAGTTCGGGTTTGGGAACTTTATCTAACCGAGTTTTTATTCGCTTGATGAATAAAATTCTATGAATTTTTCAGGCGATCGCTTTCTCTGAGTAACGGCTAAACTGTAGCATTATACTCATGGTGACTATATTTATAGACTGTAAAAGTCCCATGACTGTACGGCGACAAATTTTACCTACATTTTAAACAAAAAATAATGATTGGAAATATTTGTGAGTATTTTTGCACAAAGTCCAAATCAAATGCTACTTGTGCGTATATAACAGCGGTACTTATGCGCTTATTTGCTCTTCAGTTATGTTGAATCTGGATGGTTTTGTCACTCAGCAACTCTCAGACTGCGAAAAATGTGATTTTTAGTGCCTAAACCGCCTACTCTCCAAAATTCAAGGTTAAATCTGAGATAAGAGCTTCAATCCTAGTTTTTTAAGGAAATGGTCATGAACAAACCATTCAAAATTAACATGAATCCACAGTATTTCAGCAATAATATTGCAACACAATGGTACAAAGAACGCTCCAGGCAAGCGAGTATAAGTTTTAATCTAGCTGTCGGTTTAGCAACAGCGACTGTCATCTTTGGTATCGCAACTGCTGTTTCAGTTTGCAGAAATAATGTATCAGTTGCAACAGCAACAACAGCTGTAGGGCTTACCTCTGGAGCTGCTAGTAGACGCTTGTTTAAGTTATATGATGATACAAACAAAAAACTGGATGATGTTGCCAAGGAGCTATTGGATGAACAGTAAATATCCTCAACACTATAACGATTGTAGATTTCTGAACCTTAAATTGTCTACTTTGTTCACCCAAATGGGTGAAACAGTTTCACCCACTTGGATAGCCTAAGTGCGTGAGGTTAAATTTTGTTAAAAAAGGGATTCTAGTACTAGAGAAGATTGATTGCACTAATTCACTCTAGTAAAAGAAACCTATGAAATTTACAAAATTATTAGCTTCTACAATTGCTGTTGCTTCTGTTGTTCTTTCTGCTGGTATTGCTTCAGCTCAAAACGTTCCAACTCAAGAAGCTGCAACACGTGGTATGAACGGTAGCTACGTTGGTGCTGGTGTTTCTGCTGGCGTCACCAATGGCGGAAGACAAAATGATGCGGCTGTATTAGGTGGAAATGTTCAAGGACGGTACGCCGTTCCGAATGCGCCTGTTTCTGTTCGCGGTTCTGTTCTGTTTGGTGGTGATTCAACAGCAATTATACCAACACTAACATACGATGCACCCATCGCTAAAAACACTAACGTTTACATCGGTGGTGGTTACGCTTTTCAGACTAATGAAGGTTATGCAAGCCAGTTGGGAAATAAGAATGCACCTGTCTTAACTGTTGGTGCGGAAACACAAGTGGCTAAAAACACCGTTCTCTATGGTGATGCTAAGTGGGGTATTGACGCCTATAGGGACAGTGATTCTGACGCCCTGAGCTTACAAGCCGGAGTTGGTTACCGCTTCTAATCCTTCATAGTCAGTAAAGAAGGATTTTGATGCAAAACCACCAAATGTATAGGAGTAGTGAAGCTTTTCCTCTGATTTGTCGGAGCTTCACTGCTCCTTCGCTATTTTTGCAGTAATGAACATAAGTATTAGATTGAGCAACAAAACGAAATTGTATAACATGAAAAAGCATTCTATGATTCTGAATGTATTCCTATGCTGCAAAATCCTGTCATTCGCGCCGCTGTTGCAATCAGTCTTGGCGCAATTGCTGGAGCGCTTTCGCGCTATTATCTCGGTTTATGGTTCAATCAGCTTTTTGGTACAGAATTTCCCTACGGTACACTGATTATTAACATCAGTGGTTGTTTTGTTATGGGTTTCTTTACCACATTGTTAATAAGAGCATTAAGAACGATTTATCTTGATGCCCGACTGCTAGTCACCACCGGCTTTTTAGGGTCTTATACTACGTTTTCAACTTATGAGTTAGATACAGCCAAGTTGCTTCAACAAGGTAACTTAGAAATTGGTTTGTTCTACTGGCTCTGTAGTGCCGTATTAGGAATGGTATGCTTTCAGTTAGGAGTTATCTGCGCTAAATTTTTCCATATTAGAAAGGAATGAAAACTCATTCGACTAACTGTAAATAAACTTGTCAAAAAAATGATATGTGTCCAGACATGAAGAGAATCAAAAAATTATATCATTCTTGCTAACAAGATTCCCAACTCTATACTAATAAACCCTAATAACGGACTACTCAACCAATAAAGTAAAGCAGTTTTATAGCCCCTAGCTTGTAACACATTTGAGGTGTCTAGGGCATAAGTAGAAAAAGTAGTGTATGATCCTAAAAATCCTACGGCTACTAATAATTGCACAACCTGAGAAATCCCAAACTTGGATGTGAGACTAGTAAAAAAACCCATCAAAAAAGCCCCAGTTATATTAATAAAAAAGGTTCCATAAGGAAATGCTGTCCCGAAGCGAGACGTAAAAAATAAAGTAAGATAATAACGACTTAGGGCACCTGGGATTGCTCCTAAGCTAATGGCAAAAATAGTAGAAATAGCAGAATTCATATAAGTCACTAACTGGTTGTTTTATATTTTTATTTAGTGCATTTAAGTCAATTTCTTCAGTTTTTACACTTGAAGTTAGTGATTTATAATATACAACGAATATGGCAATATGTGACTGCTTTTCTAAGATGCCCCTGTTAGATCCGTTTTTAATGTTTAATATTCAAATTGAGGACATAACTTCCCACTAGGAGATCTCCCACCCACAATTCATATTCTACAGATAAATTCTCTGGCAAAGGGTGTCCGCTCACTGTTAGATGACGAGTAAAATTCCGCAAGCGAATAGGTTTATTTGGTTGTTGTGAATTTTGTTGTTGTAAATCATTTGGCAACCAATAGTAAGTGGTGCCAGAAACGCCCTGTTGCCAAATGTGACGGTAACTCATTTGAGCGTTACCTTGCATAGTCATGACGACTCGTTTTGGAGAAATCTCTAACCACAAGATTCGGCGACTGGTGTTGACATCAGCATTACCTTGCTCTTGGCTACCTATACTCTCTGTACTGAAAAAGTTTGTCATTTCACAATCTGTGACAGGTGGTGCAGTCAGTACTATATGGAATCGATTACCGTCCTTTTGATGCAGTGTCACCGGAGTTTCCACAACAGACCAAATTAATAGGTCTGCGGACATAAGTGATACAGATACTGACTTGCAATGATGAGTTATCATGGGAGTGATCACGGGTAAAAACAATATTAAAAAGATTTTGTAAATACACCTCTACTTATCTCATAGGTGAAAGCAAGAGTGACTTATGCACTAAATTCATTCTGATAAGTAGATCAACATTGAAAAGCGTAAAATAGAGTCTTTGCGATTATTTAGCTCGACCCGAAACGTGGAGCGAATTAATGACATTTTACGTTTAATTAGGTTAAGCTACTAAACATCTGCTTCATCATGTTTGCAAAATGTAAAATATAGGAATCCGGTTTGGTTTATAAACGAACTCGTTGAGGTAGGGAACAGGGAACGCGTCTGTGTTTCAAGCTTCCTTCCTTAGGGTCTCGGCTCATAAAATAACTTTTCCTCAATTGTGATACTAAGTTGCCTATGTCCCAAGGGGACACGCTAGCCCCGTTTGGGGGCGCTGCGCAAACGCGAACAGAGAGAAAAAAACCGCACCAGAGCGAATTTGCGGTGTGGATGTTCCTCCCGCACTCGTTCGCGGTGGGCGCAGAGAACACAGAGAAAGAGATAGGGAGAGGGAAAATTCTCTGTATGAATGCAACGCGCATATGACATAGCTATTTTGGCATCGCTTCTGCGGTTCCTTGTCCCTACTTCTGCGATGGCAAACCCAGCTTGACACGAAACTCATCATCGTAGTACGCCTTCTCCCAATTTCGGGCAGATTTAACTTGTTCAGGAGTCAGGTTTTTGGCACTACCAAAGACGGGATAACCAAAGACGGGATAACTGTTGAAGTGGGCACCATTAAGATTCGCACCATTAAGGTTCGCACCATTAAGGTTCGCACCTCCAAAGTAGGCACCACTGAGGTCAGCATCACTAAGGTTAGCACTACTGAGGTCAGCAGCAGTGAGATCGCTACCACTGAAGTTGGCTTTACGAAGGTCGGTTTTGGTAAGGATGGCTTTGAAGAGATGGGCATTTCTAGGCAAGGCGAAGCTGAGGTTGGCACTGGTGAAGTTAGCTCCGTTGAGACTAGCACCGTTAAGAAAGCAAACGCGAAGATCTGCTTTGCTGAAGTTGGCACTATCAAGCTTGGCTTTGTAGAAGTTGGTACCGATGAGCTTTGCACCGCTAAAGTTGACACCATTGAGAATGCCATCGCTGAGGTTGATATCCTTGAGGTTTGTTTGACTGAGGTCAATGTTAATCTTGTTAATTATGACACCCATTTTTACTAGTTTTTCTAATGCCTTATTTCTTTGCGCACTATATTCCTTTCCCTTAGCATGTTTGATAATCTGTTGTAGTTGCCTTATTGTAAATCTCTCAATTACAGTACTTAGAAGTACTGCTAAACCAAGGGAAATAATTAAACCTAATCCAAAAAACTTGATTCGATTATCCCGTTTATGTCTCAAGCTTTGTTGAATCAAATCTTGAGCCAAATCTGATAGCATCAAGTTTCCAACTTGCTCCTGCTGAAATGCCCTTGCTTCTTGCAATGGTTTTCCCTGCAGTAAATAATCCTTCGTCTTTCCCCTCTCTCGCCACTCAAAAGCCGCCGTCTCAATTTTGCGTTTTTGTCTGAGTTTGTCTCGGTTTTCATCAAGCCATTTTCGTAATAATGACCAATGACGAATCAGTGCTTCATGGGCAACATCGACCACCGGAACTTTACCTGAGTTCGCCCCTTTCTCAATTAAGGTGCTGGTGACAACCAACTTGGCATCTGCTAACTTTTGAATCACCTCCTCCACTAAACCCGGTGATTGCTGCGATGTGACTAAATCTCGTTGTAAAACCTGCCTGCGAGTATCTTCTGTTCCTTCTCCTAGCTGTGTCAGTTCCAGAAAAATCTGCTTTGCTGCTACTTGCTCGTCGGTTGATAAAGATTCATAAACCTGATTAGCACGTTTTTGCAGCGTTCCCTTGACTCCACCAAGCCGCGTATATGTGGAGAGCGTTAATTTTTCGTCTTCTCGCTGTTGACAAATTTCTGTGAGTGTGAATTGCAATAACGGCAAGCTTCCCGGTGAACCTTCCACATCGGCAATGATTTGGTTAACGAGTTCTGGCTCAACTTCCAAACTTACCTGTTTCGCAGGTTCGACAATCGCCTGTCTCAACTCTTCTGAGTTCATGGGCGTAACTGTCACCAGATTTTGCTGAATCTGCTGCGCTAGTCCGCTATACTCTTGCTCGGCACACTTGCCAAAAAAATCCGCCCGCATCGTCAGCACCAAACAGAGTTTATCGCCTGTCTTCTCCAAAGCACCCAACAGGCACTCAAAAAACTGCTGTCGTTCGGTGATGTCTTTGCACAGGGTAAAGACTTCCTCAAATTGATCCGCCACCAGCAACACCCGCTTAGTGTCCGCAGTGTCAATCAAATATCTTAACCCCTCAGCTTTCTTGGCAATCAATTCCTCTGCTTTTGCTAACTGGGATGCCCGGTCAATACCTGATAACTCCGAATCCACAAAAGCAAGTGCTAAACTTTGCAGTGGATGCTCACCCGGTTGAAAAATCTTGATTTGCCAAGTCTCACTACCTGATAACCGCCGCCCCAGCCTCAGCTGATAAAGTAATCCTGCCCTGACGACACTCGACTTACCACTCCCAGATGCTCCCAGTACCGCCAAGAAATTCCCTGCTCGCACTCGTTCTAAAAGTTGGTCTGTAAGCGCTTCTCTACCGTAAAAATACTGGGCATCTTCTGGAGTGCAGTCAAAGTATTGCAATCCCCGATAAGGACAAATGCTCGTGACAACTGAATGACTAGACTCAATATCTGGCACTTTCCAAGTGCGAGTCAGGTTAATTGCACCACCGGAGTTAGCAAACAAGGGACGCTGGGGGAATGCTTGTAAACGTTGATTGAGAACATCAATAAGAGTGTAATTTGTCACCCAAGTACCAGAATTGCGTTTGGGGTCAAGTGCTTGCAGTAAAGCGTCTGTCAGCACACTATGATTGCTACTAATCGCCTCATAAGCAACCTCGAATTCTCTTGATGCAGCGATAAAACACCTATCTCTTCCTTTCCCCCTATCCCCCGGATCGGCTTCAGCAAAATTCAGCAACTCACCACTGTAACAGCAATCCAACCAGATAATCTGCTGTTTGATTGGACTTTCTTGCAGTAGTTCGCGCAGCCATTTCAAGCGAATTCCCCAGTTTCCCAAATCGGGGTTGACATCGCTGGTAGCAAGAAAGCCTTCCTGAATTCCTTTATTTTTACGCAATCCATGACCAGAAAAATACAGCAGCGCAGTATCTGGAATATTTTTGCCTTCTGGCTTAAACAGTTGAACGATCGCTTCTTCGAGTTGAGTTAATGTAACTTGAGTTTTCTGACCAACGCGAATTGTGTTATTCTGCTTATCCTTAACACCAGGTAGTCGCTTGACGTTAAATTCGCCGTAGTTTTGTAAGAGAGTGGCGATCGCCTCTGCATCTTGTGCAGGTGCTGTCAAAGCAGTTAAACGCTCATAACTATAAGTATTAATTCCAACTACCAAAGCGTCTCGGCTCATAAAAGACAGCTTCGCTCCTGTTTTATAGAGTCATTAAACAGATACAATCTCCCAGTCAATATTTTCGGTATAAATGCAGTAGTATTATGATAATTTATTTTATTCTTTGAAATTAGCAATTCTTACTATGACCAAACTCACACCCATCCAGCTAGATGACAACACGATTATCTACATTGAAGCCACAGACGACGTGAACGTTCCCTTAGTTATCGCTGAAGAACCCGCAGAGGAAGAGGAAGAAGCACTGATTGACAAGGGAATCAGTCCGGAAGCTGTGCGCAAGCAAATTGTGCAAAATTTTCAGATAATTCACACCACGATTCGTGCTTACACGCTTTGTAGCCTGAATGCATTTAAGCAACTTCCCATCCCAGGAGTCAATAAAGTGACTTTAGAATTTGGTATCGAATTGGGTGGACAAGCAGGCATACCTTATGTGACAAAAGGGACTGCTAAAAGTAACTTGAAGGTTACCGTTGAGTGTTCATTTCCCAAGGAAATGACATAGTTTATTCATCTTCACTGTCAATTGGCAATGCACGAATACGAATGCGACTTTGCTCCAAGATCACTACGCTACCTTGTTGTAACGCTTCTTGAATAGAGAGCAAGTTTGCCAGCAAAATCTGTAGCTGTCTATGGGGACGGCGTTCACTCCTGCGACGGAACAAAATCACTGATGGCTTGCTTTCCTGTCGCAGTGCTAACAACGTGCCAAAATCGGTGTCGGCAGAAATGATAATTCGGTCTTCAGTAGCAGCTGTTGCGAACACCTCTGTGTCTGAGGCTGCTTGCATTCCGTAATCACGAATATGAACTGCATCATACCCCTCCTGCTGAAGTCCTTGGGCAATTAGAGGCGATAAAGCGTTGTCTACTAAAAATTTCATATATTAACGAGAGGCAATTCACGTTCAGCAACTGCAACGGCGGCGTAGTGTAAAGCCTCTGTGATGTCTTCTGGTTCCAAATCTGGAAACGCCTGCAAAATTTCATTCTCTCGCATCCCCTCAGCAAACATTCCCACCACAGTAGCGACAGGAATCCGCAACCCCCTGATACAAGGAACACCACCCATTTGATTTGGGTTAACAGTGATGCGCGTGAATTTCATGGTTTTCCTGGCTCATGAATAGTTCTAAATTCAGGATAGGCGATCATCGCATCGAAAATTTTTTCCCTCTAACTCTCAGGTAATTCACCAAAGCGTTCGCGATATCGAGCCAACAAAGCCTCCGCCTGTGCTGCTGCTTCCTCTGGCGTAGGAACGAGTTGTCCATCAACTGAGAAAAAACGCAATTGTTGCTGATGAATACCTAAAAAAAGCTCAAGTTGCTGACTCCACAGCCAACCCTCTGAATTAGGTTCTAACGGTTGATATTTGCCTTCCACCAAGTGAAAGCCTGCAAATTCTAATGTTTCGGGATCGAACCAGAAATAGTCAAAAGTGCGGAAAGTATCCTGGTAAATTTTCTTTTTCAAACCTCGGTCAGTATCAGCAGTTGATGGAGAAAGCAATTCTACAATCACATTCGGGTATTTGCCCTCTTCTTCCCACACTACCCAACTTTTGCGAGGTTTACGTTCAGTATCTAAAACAACAAAGAAATCTGGTCCTCGGAAATCTTGTGATTTACGCTTGTTGGGACTGAAGTAAATAGTGAGATTACCGGAAACATAAAAATCTTGACGGTTTCGCCACCACCACTTGAGCAGGCTAATGAGCAGATCAATTTGTTCTCGATGGAGATCCGTTTCCAAGGGTGGTTCATCACTATAAAGGTCGCCAGGTGGGAATATAATATCATCCCACTCTTGCTCTTGGGTATCTGGTGCAGTAGTTTGGTCTTTGGCAACAGACATAAGTGTCTCAGCAAAGGAAGATAAACATAGTGTAGCGCCTCCCAAAATAAGCAATGAGCAAAAGCGATGAGCCTGATCGAAGCTAAGGGGTGTAAGGGGGGAAAGACAATTTTACTTCTTCCACTCTTGTCCACCCCTCTTCCCCTCTTTTCCCCTACACCCTCATACCCTTACACCCTTACACCCTGCCCAAAGGGCATTGAAACTCTTGCGAAATATTAAGGAACTTTGCATTTATGTCAAATCTGGAAACCAGAGCGCGAAATTAGTCAAAAGAGCGTGATACCATTCTTTCGGTATATGTCAAGATTGGGAGAAGACCTTTGACACTACGGGTTGCTGTTGTTGGGTCCGGTCCAGCTGGTTCATCAGCTGCAGAAACGCTAGCCAAAGCCGGAATTGAAACCTACCTCTTTGAACGCAAGCTAGACAATGCTAAGCCGTGTGGCGGTGCAATTCCTCTGTGCATGGTGAGTGAATTTGACCTGCCGCCGAATATCATTGATCGTCAAGTGCGGAAGATGAAAATGATTTCACCCTCCAATCGTGAGGTTGATATCAATCTAGTAAACGAAGATGAATATATAGGAATGTGCCGCCGTGAGGTGCTGGATGGTTACCTGCGGGATCGTGCGGCAAAACTAGGGGCAAATTTAATTAATGCCACTGTTCATAAACTCAATTTTCCCACCAACAATACAGACCCCTACACCATTCATTACCTAGATCATACAGAAGGTGGTGCTTTGGGTATTGCCAAAACCCTGGAAGTTGATGTGATTATTGGCGCAGATGGGGCAAATTCCCGCATTGCGAAAGAGATGGATGCGGGGGATTATAATTATGCGATCGCCTTCCAAGAGCGTATTCGTCTACCCAAAGACAAAATGGTCTACTACGAAGACCTTGCTGAAATGTATGTCGGCGACGATGTGTCTCCTGACTTCTACGCTTGGGTATTCCCCAAATACGACCACGTTGCAGTGGGTACTGGTACGATGCAGGTTAATAAAGCCCGCATCAAACAATTGCAAGCTGGTATCCGCGCCCGTGCTGCCCGCAAGCTGGTTGGTGGTCAAATTATCAAAGTAGAAGCACACCCCATTCCTGAACATCCTCGTCCCCGTCGCGTTGTCGGAAGAATCGCTTTAATAGGTGATGCTGCTGGCTATGTGACCAAATCGTCTGGTGAAGGCATTTATTTTGCTGCTAAGTCCGGACGGATGTGTGCGGAAACTATCGTAGAAATGTCCAACGGTGGTAACCGCATTCCTACAGAAGCTGACCTCAAGGTCTACTTGAAGCGCTGGGATCGGAAATACGGACTCACTTACAAGGTGTTAGACCTTCTACAAACCGTATTTTATCGTTCTGACGCCACTCGCGAAGCTTTTGTAGAAATGTGTGATGATCGCGATGTCCAACGTCTCACTTTTGATAGCTATCTCTATAAGACAGTTGTCCCAGCTAATCCCATCACTCAGCTCAAAATAACCGCCAAGACGCTTGGTAGCTTACTTCGCGGTAACGCCCTTGCTCCTTAAAAGGAACACGACAAATTTGTGACAAAGACGACTCTGTCACTTTCACAATGAACAGTTATTTGTTATCAGCAAGCAGTTATCATGTCATCCTCAAAATGGATACAGGAAAACGCCAATCAGCCCTCACAAATTAATTTGTGAATAAATCAAAAAAACGCTGGTTGAACTGATAACAGATGGCTGTTCACTATTATGTAAGTATGAGTTTTAATTTTCTTTCATCAGAAGGTAATACACTGGAAGCTAGATGATTTATTATTAATACTAATTATTTTGTCAAACCCTTATCGAGTCCTAATTCTAACCAATACTCCAACAAAATTGCTTTGATAAGATTTAAAAAAAATTATCCAAAAAATTCACAAAAACTTTATTAATCTATTGGCAAAATTTCTATAAATTTATTAAGGTAGACTGGGTACTTATTTGAGAAAAGCTCCTGGATAGGAGTGAAAGCCTAGCTATGAAACTAAGTTCAGTTTTTGCTGCTGCTTTGTCAACTTTTGCTGTGAGTTTGATCACAGCATTTGGTTTCTCCAATCACGCTCAGGGTCTAACTATTTTAGGCAACTCGAGTGGTATCTGGGGAACACCTGATCCAGGGAGCAATACCGATCCGGTTTTTTCCGGTGTGGGAACGAACACATTTACTTGGGGACGTTCTCGTCCAGATGATCGTCAAAACAACTATGGAACTGCTGCAAATGAGCTGACCTTTACTGGAAATCCCTTTTCCGCAGACGACGTTGGTTCGCTGTTTAAGGTGGGCGATTTAGAGTATTACAATGGCAAGGTTGAGCAAAGCACGAGTGTTGATTCCGTGCCTTTAAATCTCACTCTATCATTCACTAATCCTGGTACTTTCAGGGAAGTTTTCAACTTCGGCTTTCAGCTTGTGAATACAACAAACTTAGGAGTGAATCCTGAGGACGATGCAGATATTGTGTATATAAAGGACAACTTTGACACTCGCAATTTCTACTTTGAAGGAAACGAATATCAACTGAATTTAATTGGCTTTAGCCAAAACGGTGGGAATACAACTGTTAACAAATTTAGCGTTTTTGAAGATGATAGAACTACGGCAGGCATTTATGCCAGAATGACTCGGATAACACCAGCGAAACAAATTCCTGAGCCAGCAGGTATTGTTGGATTATCAGTGCTAGGCATCTACCTTGTGACCCATAAGAAATCCTTGGGTGTAAAAAAATAATAGGCTGAGGTGAATTCACACGTAATTTGCCTATTTATAGCCAGGGGTGTGAAGTCCTGGCTATTTATCTTGGGAAAGTAAGCAGTTCGTTGCTCACAGCAGGGCTTTACGGTTAGTAAGCGCGCTGCGTGTCCCTTTGAAACTTACGCGTAGCGTCTGTACACGAGATACCCAGAAAGTCAAACAAATTGGCTACACTACATACTATTGACACTCTCTCATTTTCCGTAGCGTAGAGTGTCAATTTTTTGAGTGAACAACTGAAGTGATAAGTAAAGTGAGGGTAACAATCTATCTCGGGAGCGCAAGAATGAGTTTATCCTCTATCTACTGAAACCACGCCCCCTTTGGACTCGCTTCCAAACCGATATCTAAACACACCTTGCTATGCGTCGATCTATCGGCAGTGTACACGACTGCATGAGACACGTTGCGACGACGAGCAGGATCAGCACCTCCATTATTTGGCTGTTGTTACTGAACTCCTGATGTTGCAGAAGCACCTTCAGTTGACTGAGGTAAACTGGGTAACTCCAAGCAGTAACCTGCACCATACACCGTTTTTATATAACGAGGATGGCGGGGATCAGGTTCTAGTTTGGTTCTCAGGTGGCGGATGTGTACGCGAATAGTTTCTATATCATCATCTGGATCATAACCCCAAACTTCTCGAAGAATTTCACTTGGAGAAACTGTCTGACCGTGGCGTTGAAGCAAGCAGTGCAGAAGTTCAAACTCTAGATGAGTCAGTTTTACGGTCTGAGTGAACCATATTGCCTCAAATCGTTCTGGAACCAAGGTCATTGGTCCGTAACTCAGAATTTCACTGTGCTTTGCAGCTTGAGGAATTCGATCCGTACGTCGCAAGAGTGCTCGCACCCGTGCCAACATTTCTTCAACTTCAAACGGTTTAGTGAGATAATCATCTGCACCAGCATTGAAGCCTTCGACTTTATCCTGAGTTTGGCTCAAAGCCGTTAACATCAACACGGGAATCTCGGCAGTACGCTCATCCCTCCGCAGGCGTTGGCAAACAGTAAATCCATTTACCCTCGGGAGCATCAAGTCGAGCATAATCAAATCTGGCTGTAGCTGGAGAGCAAGCGCCTGACCTTTGATGCCGTCTTCAGCTTGGCTGACATCATAACCAGCCATTTCTAAGTTGACGGCAACGAGTTCTGAAATTGCGGCATCATCGTCTATGACAAGAATCCTCGGCATTATTAAAAATTTATTACTACTTATTAAGGATAATTAACAACCTTTGGTAGATACAAAGATTGCTGTATTGATTATAAAAAATATTTTAAATCTAACATAAAGATTAAAATTAAAGGATTGTGGTGCTAAACCCAAACTATACTAAAAAGCTGTCCCAATGTGTTACTCCTCTTACAGTCCACCGTGGTTTTTGCAAGACGGTACCGTCCAGACTCTCTACACCGCTTTGTGGGCTAGTCGTGATTGGGAACATACAACAGAAAATCCAGAACCGCCTTATGAAGAAAAAATCTTTACGGGTGCCAAAGGGGTTCCTATCTTTGGCTGGGTAGCCATCCCTGACAATGCTCATGGCACTATTGTGGGCACTTACGGCATTACAGGCGATTTGGATAACCAATGGTACCTCAAGCTATTGGGACGTAAAGCATATGCTCAAGGGTATGCTGTAGTACTGTTTGATTGGCGTGCTCATGGTAAGACAGCTTTGTTGTCGCCAACGTTAACAAGTGATGGGTTGTACGAGGGAGAAGATTTTGTTCGCATCGCAGCAACTGCCAAAGCAATGGGATGCCCAGGAAAATTTTGGTTTATGGGGTATTCTCTGGGTGGACAATTGGCGCTATGGGCAGTTAAGGCTGCGGTGGAACTCGTCAAAGAGGATGCGGATTTAGGGCTAGAAGATAGCGAGATTGGAGGTGCTGCTGTTATTTGTCCGAGTTTGGATTCCGGGCGATCGCTTTCTTTTCTGGTCAAACATCCTATAGGAAAATATTTAGAAAGGTCGATCGCACGCCAGTTGAATAAACTCGCATGGCAAATTCATGATGCTCATCCTGGAACTCTTGAGCCTGAGGCGATTGAAAGAGCTAACAGTATCTGGGGTTTTGACGAGGAACTCGTGATTGGGCGGTTGGGTTTTCCCACAGTAGATGCTTACTACGACGCAAGCAGCGCTTTACCACTTCTGCCACATCTGTCCAAACCGACTTTAATTATCTACGCTGAAGATGACCCGTTTTTTGAGCCTGCTATTATACCTGATTTACAAGCCGCTTGTGCGAAAAACTCAGCAATAGATTTGTTGCTGACTCGTTACGGTGGTCATGTTGGTTATATCAGTAGTCAAAAATGTCAACGCCAAGCACAAGACCCCGATCCGTGGTGGGCGTGGAATCGAATTTTAGAGTGGATGGGTCAACAACAGCCAAAGAGTGTGAACTACCTACACGGTTCCTGAGTACAGGTACAGTGAACAGTAAACAGTGAACAAGGGGTGGACGAGTCCGTTTCCTACCTGATA
>NZ_QMEB01000046.1 GCF_012912135.1 Brasilonema bromeliae SPC951
ATCAGCAGCTAAAGCTAATCCTGAAGTCAATCAAGCTGTGCAGGAATTGGTAGCAGCAGCCAAAACTGATCCAAAAATTGCTTCAAAGGTTCAAGAGCTAGTAGAAACTAACATCAATTCTCAACCAGCAACTGTTATAAATAACACTAAGTTAGCTGAGGAAATTAAAAACGTCTTTCAAGGAAATACTATAATCGGTGGGACTTTTTGACTGCAGTCGTCCGAACGGGAACGGGCAAAGTTAAATCCCCCAAATAATGTTGTGTTTCAAGGTTCTGCCAATTTTGTTGGCAGACAGCATGAACTTTCCCTACTGCAAGAATTGTTGCAGCAACCAGGCGCAGTCGCAATTTCTGCTGTTTCTGGTATGGGTGGTGTTGGCAAAACTGAACTCGCAACGCAATATGCACGTCAACATCAAGCTGATTACCCTGGTGGAATTTGCTGGTTAAATGCCAGAGAATCGAATCTGGCTGCAGAAATTATCCAGTTTGCCCAAGCTTACATGAATCTGGAAGTACCGCAGCAGGATTTCCGAGGAAAGCTGTTGAGTCTTAACGAACAGGTACACTGGTGTTGGCAGAATTGGCAACCACCAGAAGGATTAGCGTTGGTGGTATTGGATGATATTACAGATTTGGGGAGTTGTCGAGAGTTCCTGCCAACGGCTCATCGCTTCCGCGTGTTGATGACAACACGGTTGCGAAATCTAGATTCTAATATTGAGGAGATATCTCTGGATGTGCTGTCAGAAGAAGAAGCTTTGCAATTGTTGACAAAGCTAGTGGGTGAAAGACGGGTGCAAAAGGAAGAGGAAACAGCGAAACTCTTGTGTGAATGGCTGGGATATCTACCTTTGGGTTTGGAATTGGTGGGGCGGTATTTGGCTAAAAAACCTCCTCATTGGACTTTAGCTAAGATGTTGGAGCGGTTGAAACAGCAGCGACTCCAAGATGAAGCGATAAACCGCCATCAAAAGCAATTGCAACAAACCTTGAGTACAGCACAGCTTGGCGTTTTGGCTGCATTTGAGTTAAGTTGGGATGAACTCGATCCGACGACACAGTGTGTCGGTGAGTTATTAAGTTTATTTGCACCGGATATCTTTGCGTGTGTTTGGGTAGAGTCTGCAACTGGGAGGCTGAATTGGGATGCAAGTGAAGTTGAAACAGCGCTTGAGCAACTTTACTCGCGCCATTTGATTCAATGGGTGGAAGATAAAAGTGGAGATTTCGATGATTCCTACAAAATTCATCCCTTAATTCGGGAGTTTTTGAAAGTCAAGCAAGCAGCATCTGAACAAACTGTCATTGCGAGCGAAGCGAAGCAATCTCAACCCCCTTTTTTTCGTAGCGCGTGCGTAAGTCCTATGAAACGCGCTTTTGCAGAAACTTTTATCGCAATTGCTAAAAAAATTCCCCAATCGCCAACTCAGGAGAGAATCAAGTCAGTCAAAGATGCTATTCCACATTTAGCAGAAGTGGCACAAAATCTGACTGATGCAGTCAGTGATGAAAATTTAATTTCGGCTTTTCTTGGCTTGGGTTTGTTTTATCAAGGACAGGGTTTGTATGCACTGGCGAAACCGTGGTTAGAGCAATGTGTATCAGTCGTCCAATCCCGTTTGGGAGAAGAGCATCCCGATGTCGCCACCAGTTTCCACAACCTGGCTAATCTCTACTGTTCCCAAGGACGGTACACCGAAGCAGAACCACTTCTTCTCAAAGCATTGGAACTAACGCAACGTCTGCTGGGACAAGAGCATCCCTCACTCGCCCCCAGTTACAACAACCTGGCTAATCTCTACTGTTACCAAGGACGGTACACCGAAGCAGAACCACTGCAGATCAAAGCATTGGAACTGTTGCAACCCTACCTAGGAGAAGAGCATCCCTTGATCGCTGCCAGTTACAACAATCTGGCTCTACTCTACTCTGACCAAGGACGGTACGCCGAAGCGGAACCACTTTTTATCAAAGCATTGGAACTATACCAACGCTTGCCAGGAGAAGAGCATCCTGATCTCGCCACCAGTTACAACAACTTGGCTGGACTTTACAATTCCCAAGGACGGTACACTGAAGCAGAACCACTCTACATCAAAGCATTGGAACTAAGGCAACGCCTGCTAGGAGAAGAGCATCCTGATCTCGCCACCAGTTACAACAACCTGGCTGGACTTTACAATTCCCAAGGACGGTACACCGACGCAGAACCACTTTATATCAAAGCATTGGAACTAATGCGACGCTTCCTAGGAGAAGCGCATCCCGATATCGCTCAAAGTTACAATAACCTGGCAGTACTCTACTGTTACCAAGGACGGTACACCGAAGCAGAACCACTGCACGTCAAAGCATTGGAACTAAGGCAACGCCTGCTAGGAGAAGAACATCCCGATATCGCTCAAAGTTACAACAACTTGGCTCTACTCTACCGTTCCCAAGGACGGTACACCGAAGCAGAACCACTGCACGTCAAAGCATTGGAACTAACGCGACGCCTGCTGGGAGATGAGCATCCCGATGTCACCACCCGTTACAACAACCTGGCTCTAATCTACTCTGACCAAGGACGGTACACCGAAGCAGAACCACTTTTTCTCAAAGCATTGGAACTAAGGCGACGCCTGCTAGGAGAAGAGCATCCCTCACTCGCCAACAGTTACAACAACTTGGCTTTCCTCTACCGTGACCAAGGACGGTACAGCGATGCAGAGCCACTCTACATCAAAGCTTTGGAACTAAGGCAACGCCTGCTAGGAGATGAGCATCCCGATATGGCTCAAAGTTACAACAACTTGGCGGGACTCTACGAATCCCAAGGACGGTACAGCGATGCAGAACCACTCTACATCAAAGCTTTGGAACTAAGGCAACGCCTGCAGGGAGAAGAGCATCCCTCTGTCGCCACCAGTTACAACAACTTGGCATCACTCTACAAATCCCAAGGACGGTACACTGATGCTGAACCACTCTACATCAAAGCTTTGGAAATTGATGAACGCAGCTTAGGAGTCAATCATCCCAAGACAATCACTATCCGTGAAAATTTGCAATTCTTACGCGATAATCGCCAGTCTTATAACAGTGAACACTTCGACAAGCTCAGTGCATCGCAGTGAACACTTCGACAAGCTCAGTGCATCGCAGTGAACAGTGAACTGATAACTAATAGCGGTACTAGTTCCTCGCCAAAAATTCTTGAACAGTCAGAATCTTAATGCCCCGAAATGAGTTTAGCACTAGTAAATCATCATCTCCGGTAACAATACACTCTGCTTGACCACTCAGTGCCAATTCCAGATACTTGTTATCTTTTGGATCTCGGCATTCCGAAATCTGTTCAGTCACATCAATAAACTGAGCGGTTTGAGTTAAATCCTCTAGCAATTCTTGCCGCCTTTCCTCGGTGAGATATCTATCAAATTTAGGACGATATAAAACCTCTCTTAACTCTGAGAAGACAGAACTGGAGAATATGATAACACCAATATCTTGAGCTTTATCCAATGCCTGACGTGGCTTGCTTTGACTAAACAAAAATGCGCTAATCAATACGTTAGTATCAAAAACAAACCGTTGTTTATTCGTCATCATTCAAAATCGATTCTAAGATTTCAGGCGTTAATCCTCGCTCTTGTGCTTCAAGGCTAGCTTTATCCATCGTGTTTCTCAGACGGGCAATCGCCTCTTGTCTATCAGTAGTAAATTGAGACTGCATAATTACCGCAATTTTGAGTTGCAATTGTTCACGCTCTTCTTCAGAGGCATTGCGGTATGCCTCTGCTACCTCAGACGGCACTTTGATGGTAATTTCTTCTTTAGTAATCATAGTCTGTTCGCTTTTCTCATCTTTCAATAAGTTTCCCCGGTTTTAGGATGTACAAAAGCATACAACCATAACCATTGAAACCGCCAATTGACATCAGCAATTGGTGTTTTTCCTTCGGGTCTAGCAATGATATTATCCCCAAATTTTTTGCAGATTGAGTATAAAACCAGGTAAGACATTCTCCCCTGAAAGAGTTTGAGGTAATTTTAAAATTTCCACATCTTGTTTGGGACGATAAATTTCTACTTCCTGTTTTTTTCTGTTTATCAACCAACCCAAGCGACAACCATTTTCCATATACTCTTGCATCTTATTCTGAGTTTTTTTCAAGCTGTCATTAGGTGAAAGTATCTCGATGACAAAATCAGGACACAGAGGAATAAATTTTTCTTTTTGTTCTTTAGTCAAAGCATCCCAACGAGATTTTTCCACCCAAGAAACATCAGGAGAACGGTCAGCACCATTTGGTAAAGTAAATCCAGTTGATGAATCAAAAACTTCGCCCAATTGATTTTGGTCGTTCCAGAACCATATTTGAGCGTTAATAGTAGAATTACTTTTTCCTGTTTCTCCTCCCGTAGGTGGCATTATAATTAATTCTCCCTGGGCATTTCGTTCTAATTTTAAATCGGAGTTTTCTTCACACAGTTGATAAAACTGCTCTCTAGTCAGTTTAATGACAGAGTTGAGGTTTAATGTAAGTGCTGTCATAGGAGTATCTCCCGTTTTTGTTGGCGCAGTGAGTTACTGGAGTTTAGACTAAATTCGATTTATTCGGCTACAACCCTTGTTTGGCAAACATTTTAGACTTCTGAATGAAAAACCAGCCTAGAAATCATCAATGCCTGTCTGGATAAGGATTTGGCGGTTTGATAGGTAAAATTAGTCTAAACTCCAATGAGTTACAAACCTATATCCATTTTGTTCCACACCGTATTTCTTATATTGTGGACGTGACCCTCAGCCATCAGGCAGAGTGGGGAGAATGTCAAGACATTAATCCTTTCAAAATGACAAGAATTCTTTAATTTATATATGGAGCTAAGCGGATTCGAACCGCTGACCCCCTCAATGCCATTGAGGTGCTCTACCAACTGAGCTATAACCCCGCACTTTTACAATTCAAAATGGACTGCGTTCCGCTACGCTAACAAAGTTGATGGTTGCTGAGCGCAGTCGAAGCAAAGTTCAAAATGAAAGGCATTAGTTGCGATAACGCATTTGCAATTTTACTTTAAGAATCTGCTATTTGTCAATCCCACTGCTCGTTAATTGTTAATAAGTGCCATAAGCCACTAGTACAACAAGGCAAAAGTCAAAAGTCAAAAGTCAAAAGAAAGAATGCTTATGTTGTCAGCTTTTTACCTCCTTCAAATGGTAGCTTTATTTCCGCCATGCTGTACTAGCCGATGGCAATGACTAACTTAAGAGACTTGCAGCAAGTAGCTTATACAATGCCCCATCAGGAAGTAAACCACTAACATCGCCGCAGCTGCTATGGCAACGAGTGTACCAGCTAACATCAGAGAAAATTCTTTGCTTTCATATGCTCTTTCCATTAAATGCAGCGACCAGGCTACCAGCGCTACATCAAATACTAAAATTGGTATCAACATATCTCTTAAAATTATTAATTATTGTTAACTTATATTAACACTGTTTCCAAAAATTGTGTTGAACTACTCCTTGGGTTGATTGACAAAGAGTTGCAACTTGGGATTACATTCTGACAGGAACTTGGCGATCGCGCAGATAAGTTTTCACTTCAGCTACGCTTAACTGTCCGTAATGTAAAAGTGAGGCAAGTAAGGCTGCTTCTGCTTGAGCTTCTGTGAGTGCGGTATAGATATGTTCACAATTGCCTGCACCGCCTGATGCAACGACCGGAATTTGTACAGATTGAGCGATCGCCCGAGTCAACTCTATGTCATAACCAGCTTGAGTTCCATCGGCATCCATACTTGTTACTAGCAGTTCTCCTGCACCGCGTTTTTCGACTTCTTGCGCCCAAAACAGGGCATCAATGCCAGTATTTTCTCTACCACCTCGCACATAAACATCCCAACCAGGGTGATTGGGGTCTAGTCGTCGTCTGGCATCAATCGCAACGACTATACATTGATTTCCAAAACGGTCACTAGCCCGATTAATAAAATCTGGGTCGCGTACCGCCGTAGAATTAATACTAACCTTGTCTGCTCCAGCTCGTAAAAGATTTTTAACATTTTCTAAGGATTGGATCCCACCACCGACAGTGAGGGGAATAAAGACCTGTTCTGCAGTTCGGTACACTACGTCGATAATAGTGTCGCGGTCTTCATGAGTGGCTGTAATATCTAGAAACACTAACTCATCTGCGCCTGCATCGTTGTAAACCTTTGCGAGTTCGACTGGATCGCCTGCATCCCTCAAATTTACAAAGTTAACTCCTTTGACAACTCGTCCCGCCTTAACATCCAGGCACGGTAAGATTCTTTTAGCTAGCATGAGTAGTTTTACACTCCTGTGATGACTATCTGGAATTGAAATTTTAACTTAGCGAAATATTACAGAAACAATATTTTCGCATGTGAGTAGCGGTTTTTGAGAAATCGGGATATAGGGGAAAATAGAAGCTGTAGGTGGTGAAAAATTTTTGCATAATAAACACTCAGCGAGTCAACTGCACGCTTTGTTCTCTCTACACCCTACAGTTTTACACTCCCAACACAAAAGTCGTATACCAAAAGTCAATAGCAGCAATTATGGCGATTATCTCCTCGAAAAAACAGCCCCAAGAACCCAACAAAGAACCAAAGCAGCGTCGTGAGGTGGCGAAAGCGCCTCCTAAAGAGAATCTTTTGCAACCTGAAGCAGCGGTTGATGAAGGTAAGCAAGAAGAAAGTATACGCCCACAACGGTTTGCTGACTATATCGGGCAGAAAGATTTAAAGGACGTGCTAGATATTGCCATAAAAGCAGCCAAGTCTCGGGGTGAGGTGCTAGATCACTTACTGTTGTATGGTCCTCCAGGATTGGGGAAAACCACAATGGCTATGATACTGGCATCTGAGATGGGAGTAAATTGCAAAATTACGAGTGCACCAGCTTTAGAACGTCCTAGAGATATTGTCGGGCTATTGGTGAATCTTAAGCCAGGAGATGTTTTATTTATTGATGAAATTCATCGTTTGTCGCGGATGAGCGAAGAAATTTTATACCCAGCGATGGAGGATTATCGCTTAGATATTACTATTGGTAAAGGTTCCAGCACTAAGACTCGCAGCTTACCACTATCAAAGTTTACTTTGGTGGGGGCAACAACTCGTGCTGGGGCGCTGAGTTCACCGTTGCGCGATCGCTTTGGCTTAATTCAAAAACTCAGATTTTATGAAGTCGATGAACTGAGTAAAATTGTCCTACGCAGCGCTCAATTACTCCAAACGAATATCACTGAAGATGGTGCTGCAGAAGTTGCCCGTCGTTCCCGAGGAACACCACGTATTGCTAATAGATTACTAAAAAGAGTCCGTGATTATGCGGAAGTAAAATCATTTAAAGAAGTGAATGAACAGGTTGCAGCAGAAGCATTGCAACTATTTCAAGTCGATCCATGCGGTTTAGATTGGACAGATCGTCGGATGTTGAGTGTGATTATTGAACAGTTTAATGGTGGCCCGGTGGGATTGGAAACAATCGCTGCAGCAACGGGTGAGGATACACAAACGATTGAGGAAGTGTATGAACCATATCTGATGCAGATTGGGTATTTAAGCCGGACGACTCGTGGTAGAGTAGCGACACCCACAGCTTACAAGCATTTGGGTTTTAAACCTCCAAATGAACAGTTATCTTTGTTGCCGTGATTTGATTTTGGGGATTGGAGAATTTATGTTCTTGTTTCCAAGTTCCAGAAAACTTGGATGAAGGCTTGCAGGTTGAGTCAGTTCTCGTCATGATTAATTTTGGATTAGGAGTTACGCAAAAATAAGGCAATTGTTGTCATTGCGACCGAAGGGAAGCATAAGCCCTAAGTCCTTACGGACACGCTGCGCGTTCGCCCTTGGCGTGCGCTTGCGCTTACGGGCACGCTGAGCGCCAAAGGCGCACGCTGCGCGTTAGCCCTCTGGGCGTGCGCAAAGCGCATACGCGAACGCAAAGCTTTATTTTTCACGAGTGCGTAAGTCCTATGAATTTGGAACCGCTGATGGACGCAGATAAACGCAGATGATGAGACTAATTGTTATTTTTCTAAGTCTGTTGCTGGTGTTTGGGTGGGGTGAGGTTGTCATGGCAGAAACGAAATCCCTCAATTTCACTCCAGAACAGTTACAGCAAGGTGAGGAGTTAGCGAATAAGGCAATTGCTGCTACTAATAAAGGTGATTTTGGGACAGCGGAACGGTACTGGACGCAAATTCTTGAGCAATTTCCCGATAATCCAGCGGCTTGGAGTAACCGAGGAAATTCTAGGGTTAGTCAAAATAAGTTGCAAGAAGCACTCGCAGATTATAATAAGGCGGTAGAATTAGCTCCGAATGTGACTGATCCCTACTTGAATCGTGGTACGGCGTTGGAAGGTCTGGGAAAATGGGATGAGGCGATCGCAGATTATAATCATGTTCTAGAGCTTGATCCCAAAGATGCAATGGCATATAACAATCGGGGGAATGCCTATGCTGGTTTGAGGAAGTGGGAGGAGGCGATCGCCGACTATAAAAAATCCACTGAAATTGCCCCGAATTTTGCTTTTGCCCGTGCGAACTATGTCCTTGCCCTTTATGAAACTGGTAAAGTAGACGAAGCGATTCGGGAAATGCGGAACATTCTCCGTAAATATCCTAACTTTGCTGATGTGCGTGCTGCTATTACTGCAGCCTACTGGGTACAGGGAAAACAAGGTGAGGCGGAGAGTAACTGGGTGTCAGCAGTCGGACTGGATGGGCGTTACAAGGATATCGACTGGGTGGCGAATGTTCGGCGATGGCCCCCTAGTATGGTCACAGCTTTGGATAAGTTTTTAACACTCAAGTAAGATATCTGTTTGGCAGAGGGCTTATATACCAAAAGTAGGTTAATTTTGCAAGCCTTCTGTCAAAAAATTGCGATTTCTTTACATTTGTGCTGTATCAAAGTAAGTGCATAAGTTGATTTTATTTGCACTTAATAATATAGATAACGGGTTTTGAGTTTAACCGTTGCATGGTTGTGGCTGTAGTGGTTTTGTCACTTTTTAGCACTGAACTAAAGGTAGTCTGGAGTGTCCGCTGATTTTGAGACTGTTTAAGGGTCACCAGCACCGACAGACCCTCTGCTAGTGCCAACACAACGCCCTTATCAAATCAGTGCATAAGTTGATTTCATTTACACCCAATAAATAAAAGGTTTTGACTTTAACGATTGCATGGTTCTGCCTACAGTGATTTTCTTACTTTATTAAAGTTAACGTGAGTTCGACGGAACTAAAAAACAGCAGGAGGTAGTGCAGGTAAGGTAAAATTATAGTTAGTAAACTTCGTGAAGACATCAATTGCCAGGTGCTATTATGTACGAACAAATTAAAAGTGAAATGGAAACTTGGTTCAAAGAATATAATAATATTTTCATCAGTCAAGAAAACTTTCTGTTTTCTCTATTAAATAAACTCAAAGACACTGCTGTAGGTAAAGAAAGAGGCTACGCTGATATTAAAACTATTGAACAATTCCAAGCTCAAACCCCTATTCAGCATTACAGCGATTTAAAACCGTATATTGAGCGGATTGTTGCAGGTGAAACCAATGTACTTTATCCGGAACCACCTACTCATTGGATTCAAACTTCAGGCACAACTGGTTCACCTAAACTGTTTCCTTATAATACAGAGTTTGAAAAAACTTTTTTGACTTCTGGCAATGCTATTCTTGATTGTTTTATCTATCGTGTTGGTTCGAAAGCTTTAAAAATATTAGAAGGTGAAACTTTATTAATACACGCTAGTGGTAATTGTGGCACTGTGGGAACTGGAGCGACCAAAAAAACTCTAGCATTTGTTAGTGGCTGGATAGCAAAACATAGTTCTCCAGAAAATCCTTTTGCACCTCCTATAGGTATTCAATCGATTGAAGACTGGGAGGAGAGAATGCTGCAAACAGGAGTTTATTATGTGCAAAGAAATCTCACGCGCGTAGGGGGAGTTACAAGTTACGCATTAATGTTTTTACAAGAAATAGAAAATGCTTTTGGTGGCAAACTATTTTCAGTATTGGCAGAAAATAATCCAGAACGAGCAGCAGAGTTACAGCAATTCTATCGAGAAGATGGCAAGCTAAAAATCTCTAGAATATGGCCTAATTTATTATGTCTACAACTAGCTGGTGTAGATCCATATAAATATAGAAGTTGGATAGATGAAAATTTGCCTAATAGTCTAATTTTTCAGAGTTATGTTGGTTCAGAAGGTGTTTATGGATTTCAGACAGATAGATAATTACTTCATCCAAACGAGAAGCGCTATATTATCCAAATATAGCAATCCCAAATCAATTCATGAACAACAACATTCCCGACTCCTCGCGAGAAGTCTCCGAATCTGAACCAATGGATTTTCAAAGGAACAAACCGGATTCCTATATTCTTTAAAAATTCTTTAAAAATTCTTGCCGAAACTGATACGGACATTTATTTATACTGGCAATAAAATAAAAAAAGGCAGGTTTAAAACCTGCCCAAAAGCTGAACCAAGAAACTTAAAATTCCTTACACTAGAACCTTTGCTAAAATCGGTCCAACACGAGTGGCAATTTCTGGGACGTATACCTGTGAAACGTAGTCAGCAATCATCCTATCTGTGTTGAACAATGGTGCATTTGTCTTGATTGATGCCTTCATCATTTGCACCCAGCGCTGAGGAGTGCCGTTAGCATCTTGGTCGTAGTACAAGGGCACTATTTGCTCTTCCAAGAGTTTATAAAGAGATTCCGCATCTATACTATCTTGTAAATCTTGATCACTGGTGTGAGCATCTTCACCAATTGCCCATCCATTTATCCCTTGACCATTTGCATCTGTTTTGTATCCTTCGCACCACCAGCCATCTAGAACGCTGCAATTAATTCCACCGTTAAAGCAGACTTTTTGTCCACTGGTACCAGAGGCTTCTAAGGGGCGACGAGGGTTATTTAACCAGACATCAACACCTTGGACAAGTTTTTGACCAACGTAAATATCATAGTCTTCAATAAAGGCAACTCGATGCTGAATTGCGGAATGCTGACACCATTCCATTAAGCGTTGAATAATCCGTTTGCCTTCTTCATCAGCTGGGTGAGCTTTACCTGCAAAGATAATTTGTACGGGACGTTGTGCATTGCCAAAAATTCTCATTGCCCGTTCGGCGTCACGCAAAAGCAGATGACCGCGCTTATATGGGCTAAAGCGTCTGGCAAATCCGATAGTCAGCACTTTGGGATCAAGCAGTGTTTCTGCCACTTGAATTTTTTGGTATTCTTCACCGCGTTGTTCCCGTGCTTTTTTCACTTTATACCGAGTGTAGGCAATCAGTCTTTCTTTTAAGACTAAGTGTCGCCACCAGAGTTCCTCATTTGGAATATTGTCAACTTTCTCCCACGTCTTTGGGTCAATGACACGAGTTTTCCAGTCTTCGCCTAAGTATTGAGCGTACAACTCTGCCATTAAGGGAGCAGTCCAAGTGGGCGCATGGACGCCATTAGTAATGTAACCGATTGGGACTTTGTCTTCAGAACGTTGTGGATACAAAATTGTCCACATTTTACGAGAAACATGACCGTGCAATTCACTGACGCCATTGGCTGCACGACACATCCGTAGTGCTAAAACCGTCATGCCAAAGGGTTCCCAAGGGTCGCCCAGTCGCCGTGCGCCTAATGCCAAGAATTGCTGGCGGGATAGGCGTAGCTGAGTCCAGTAATGGGCAAAGAAGGAGTCTATCAAGTCAGGTGAGAAGACATCATGACCTGCGGGAACGGGTGTGTGGGTGGTGAATACACAACGATTTCGCACATCGGCTTCGATGTCGTAGAAGGATTTGCCAGTGCGCTCAATTTCTTGGCGTGCAACTTCTAAAGTGGAGAATGCAGCATGACCTTCGTTGAGGTGATGGACAGAAGGTTGTATCCCCAAGGCTGTTAACGCCTTGACACCACCAATTCCCAAGACGACTTCTTGGGCAATGCGAGTTTCCTGGTTACCACCGTAAAGGTGTCCAGTTAGCCAGCGGTCTATGGGATCATTATCCTGGCGATCGCTATCCAATAAGTAAAGACTCACTCGCCCCACTTGCACTCGCCAAATTTGCACTCTCACCATTCGTTGGCGAACTTGCAACTGTATCGTGATTGGTTCCCCGTGCCAATTTCTCATTAACTCCATAGGCATTTGGGAGAAGGGGTTGTCAACGTAGTAATCTTCTTGCCAACCGCCGCGATTCAACCGTTGTCGGAAGTAACCTTGGCGATACAACAAGCCGACACCAACCATTGGGACTCCCAAATCTGATGCTGATTTTAGGTGGTCACCTGCAAGAATGCCTAAACCACCAGAGTAGACAGGCAAAGATTCATGTATGCCAAATTCAGCACAAAAGTAAGCAATGGGATGTTCTTGGGTAATTTGTGGTGCAACCCGACTCACCCAAGTGTCTTTTGTGCTCATGTATTCGTCAAACTCGCGCACGAGTGACCCTATTTGCTTGAGATAATACGGGTCTTCAGCAAGCTGGGTAAGACGTTCGTATGTCGCTGAGTGTAACATTTCCACAGGATTATGCCCGCAGCGTTCCCATCCTTGAGGATCGATGGTTTGGAACAGCGCGACGCGATCGCTCGTCCAACTCCACCAATAGTTATAAGCCAAAGAAGCCAAGCGCTTGAGTGGAAAAGGTAATTTCTCACCCAGTACTTGCACTGCGGTGTTTACGCTGCTGATATTCATAAAACTCTAGGCACTCTCTTAGTTTTTCTGTTTTGCCGTCAAAATTTGCTTCCCAGTGGGCAGACTTGGTCTGGGAATCATCCTTTCAACAGTGAACAGTGAACAGTGAACAGTGAACAAGGGGTGGACGAGTCCGTTTCCTACCTGATAACTGATAACTGGTAACTGATAACTGATAACTGTTTCAAGCGTGGAGTCGTTTTTTGACGGTTTTTATTTTTCTAGACGTAATCCAAATCATCCTTCTTTTTTGCCAGTTTTGACAACTTTATCTGCATCAAATTAATTGACGTTCTTTTAATTTAGTTTTTATTATTTTTTCTTAATATATGGTGATCAACAAGATTCCCGACTTCATCTGAATAAATAGATTTTCACAGATCAAACCGGATTGCTATGTTAGGGCTTACGCACAAGAGATCCCTCAACCACGCCAGGTCGCACCGTCGGGGGGAACCCCAACGCCCTATGGCTTACGCCACGCCTTACGGCTATCGGGGAAGACCTGAGCCCTATGGCTAACGCCACGGCTAGCCCCGTTCGGGGGCCTGCGCTAACGCCTATCGGGCACGGCCCCGTGCCGAACGGTCTCGCTACGCTTTAGACCTCTGGGCGTGCGCTTTGCGCATACGCCAGTCGCCTACGGAGGGAGAACGCCACATGCAACAAGAGCGGCACGCCGACGGCAGATGCTTCAAGCCGGGAAACCCCGTCCAACGCACTGCCTCCCCAACGCAGTGGCTCCCCTCCTGCAGCGCTGGTGTCACCAGATACCAAGTGAGGGAAACCCTCATCAAGTACTGGCGCAGCAACGCACTGGCTCCCCTTAAAAAGGGGGCTTTTAAGATTCCTTTAAAGCCAGGGTTTGCTCAAATCATATTTAACGGGTCAACATCAATTGTTAAACTGACAGACCCAGGACAAAGTTGACGCACTTCCTCCCAATCTGGCAACTGTGGTAAAGCACTGGGGGCAAATTTTAGCAATATCTGCCAGCGGTAACGATTAGCAACCCGTAAAATAGAAGCGGGTGCTGGTCCCAAAATGTCTAACCCTTCATGAGTCGGCAAAGCTGCTGCGATCAGCCCAGCTGTGTTCTCCACTTGAATTGGATCAGGACTACTCAAGCGCAATAAAATCAATCTCCCATAGGGAGGATAATTGAGAGCTTGCCGTTGTTCCAATTCGGCATGTATGAAAGACTGATAATCGTGATTTTGCACTGCTTCAATCACAGAATGTTCTGGAGTGTAAGTTTGGACAATTACTCGTCCTGGCTCTTCTCCTCTGCCAGCACGTCCAGCAACTTGTGTCAAGGTTTGCAATGCTCGTTCGCTGGAGCGATAGTCTGACAGATGCAGCAGTCCATCCGCAGCAACAACACCCACGAGTGTGACTTGAGGCAAATCTAATCCCTTGGTGAGCATTTGCGTACCGACTAACAAATCTGCTTCACCGTTAACGAACTGTGTTAAGAGAGTACGGTGTGCTCCTTTTGTACGGGTGGTATCGCTATCAAAACGAATAAAGCGCAATTGGGGAAACTGTTTTGCTAACTCCTGTGCGACTCGTTGGGTACCACTGCCGAAAAATTTTAGGTAGGGAGAACCACATTCTGGACAGCTTTGGGGATGCGATCGCCCAAAATTACAATAATGACACCGCAGTGTTTGCGGCGCGTTCTCTTCTGTATGGTGATACGACAGCGACACATCGCAGTTTGGACATTCCAAAACATATCCACAACTGCGACAAGAAACAAAAGTGCTATGTCCTCGACGATGAATAAATAAAATTCCTTGCTGACGACGTTCTAGCAATTGCTCCAAAGCGGATTGCAAGGAACGACTAAATATAGAACGATTTCCCTGCTGCAATTCTAGCCGCATATCTACAACTTCCACAGGAGGTAGAGGACGGGAGTAGACGCGTTCGGGAAGAGAGAGGTAGTGAGTCGGGGGAGTGGAAGTTATTTCTAATTTTGAACTTTGAGATTGCGTCGCAACGCTTGCAACGCTACGCGATTTTGAATTGATTTGTTCCCCCACACTCACCCACGTCTCCAACGAGGGGGTTGCTGAACCCAACACCAGGGGGCAATTTTCTAACTCTGCTCGCCACCCCGCAACGGTGCGGGCGTGGTAGGTGGGGATGGGAGAATCTTGCTTAAAGCTGCTGTCGTGTTCTTCATCTAATATGATTAAACCCAAGTTTGGTAAAGGAGCAAAAACTGCACTGCGCGTACCGATGACAACTTGGGGTTCTCCGGTTAACATTTGCCTCCAGGTGTCGTAACGTTCACCGTCTGAAAGGGCGCTGTGGTAAACGCTCACTTTATTACCGAAACGAGCACGGAAACGATCAGTCAACTGAGGTGTGAGTCCAATTTCTGGTACTAAGACAAGGGCAGACTTGCCTTTCCCTAGTAGAGGGCTTATTGCTTGCAAATACACCTCTGTTTTTCCTGAACCAGTGACACCATGCAACAAAACTATAGCGCATCCTTCTAGATGGGTAATGACCCCTAACGCTTCCGATTGAGCTGATGTTAATATCTTGGTCATATCCATTGCGGGAGTGTCTGCTTGTGTCCCATCTCCAAGAGGAGGGAACACAGCAGCAGTTCGCAACACTTCTCGTTCTTGGATGATGATGTATCCCTTTTGTTCTAACGTCTTAAGGATGGAGGTACTTGCACTACAAATTTGTAACAGTTCACTCTGCCACAACTCGCCCCCGCGTCTTCGCAGCACTTCCAAAACTTCTCGCTGGCGAATGGTTAAGTCACGTTCAAAAGTAGCACCTATCATTATGACTGCTTTTTGCTGTTTTGGTCGAGTCAGTTGCGGTGGTTCTAGATAACTTTCCACCAAACCCCGTCGCTGCAATTCGCGTACTCCTTGGTAAGCAGCTTTGACTTGGCGTTGCAGGTAGGCGAAACTGTAATCTCCATCTGCTTGTGCTTGTAAAAGTTTCAGAATTTGCTGTGCTGCTGAGGAGAGAAAGGGTAGGGAAGATGAGCCAGATGAGAGGTTTGTTTCGTTGTTGTCATTTTTAGGGAGGCGAATGCGACGTTGCGATCGCCCTAACAAACCTGGTGGTAAGGCGATACGTATGACTTGAATCAGGGGTGTATAATAGTATGATGCAACTCGATTCAAAAGTTCCCAATAATTCGAGGCAAAAAAACCTACACTGACGACATCTTCTACATTGCGAACTTTTTCTATTGGTAAATCTACTGGAGGTTGTGTTACAAAACGAATGGCGATTCCTCCTAACAGTTGCGTACCAAATGGCACACTTAAAATATCCCCTGGTTTTACTTCCAAGTGATCAGGTAGCCGATATGTATAAAGTCCTGAACCTCCCGGACAGTCTACCAGTACCTCAATCCAACGATTCACTAGTTTTTCTGACTGGTAAGATTGACCAGGTTCGGCAACTATCAAAGAGGACAAGCTGACACCATTCATATACATACTTTGTGAGCTAATAGTACAGATATTTTCTTTACCAAAACAGTTCCAAGTCCCTAGTGCTTAAGAAGTCTTTTTTCTTTGAAATCCTCCAGATAACTCAAGCATTTAGGAAAATAGTTAGAAGCCCCCGAATTAAGACTTGGAAAAAAAATTTCCTTGTTCTATCTTTCGGATTCATCCATAGCCATTCTTTATAACTTTCGACTTAACAATGAGCACCGAGCAGAACCAGTTTGTCTATCTTAACCAAGATTCCTCAACTCTAAATATATACATCCTTTGAGCGAAAATGTAATTGCCAATACTGCCAAGCGACATAATACTTGATAAGTTTCGTTTTATGTAATCTGGTAGAAAGTTACTCTTGACTGTAGAAGGCAAGAAAGATTTCAGCCTATTCAAACGAAATGAGACAATCTCAGCTTTTTTCAGTTAGTTTTCTCTGATTACTAAATAGGGAATAATGCTTTTCCCCCTATTGATAGATATTTAAGCCTAGGTGTATGTGAGATCCTTTATCAGGAGAAGACATTGCTAAAGTTTTTACTTGCCAAATTGCCCATTTTGGGGAAAGCTCAAGAACGATGCATAACCCCACTATGAAAAATTAGATAGTTAATGCGATTTTCCGACATAAAAAGTCAGAAAACTAAGAAAAGCACAAGAAAATTTAAGAATCTGGAGAGAGGCAAATGAGTTTTTCTAATTGTTAAAATAAGAGCATTTTCATTGAGGAGGGTTGGAAAGTCTTTTTCATTAAGAAAAAATTAGCAAGATATGTGTTATTAGCCTGAAGAAAATGTTAATGGATGCAACTACCAAGATTAGTTAAGAACTGTATCTATCTGTAACCAACAGATGAAATCAACTGAGGTTTAAGTGTTAAGAATGAAGTATGAACCAACCCCAAAAATAAAAAATTAAGGGGCTTGTGTGAGAGTGTTCCCTATTTGATCGTACTTCTACCTTGATCCCAGCTTATGGTAAGTATTGACATTTTTTTGAAAGTCATCCGCTTAATACACTTTTACCAAAGCGTGAGCTTCCGGTGATCACAGATAGATACTGATGTTCAGAATCACACAACTTCTGGGCAAATATTTGTATCTTGTCAGAGGCGGGTGCTTTGATCTTTGAGGAAAATTAACAAGCTTCGCCAGAGTAGCTGTCATTAATTATGTACCAAACAGAGCAATAATCTCTGAGGGAAACTATGAATATAGCTGAATTGGGAACAATGGAGACAATGGGAAGTGCTGCTGATAATGAAGAATTATTTATTACTTTAGATGCAGTAGCAGAGGATGAGTCCCTAGTTGTTGTAGAAAATATAGAAGCCGAAGACCGCGATGGAGATCAGATGGCGGCGGCGCGTCCTTCGGGATATAATAAAACCGAGTATGACGATGCTGTCGGCGCGTTTTTTAAAGAAATGGCTCGCTATCCGTTGCTAAAGCCAGATGAAGAGGTGGAATTAGCGCGTAGAGTCCGGTTTATAGAGGAAATTAGGGAATTACAAGCTTCGTTACTTGAAAAGCTGGAAAATCAACCGAGTAAGGAAACTGTCGCTTCTCACATAGGAATGACAGAAAAACAACTGGAACATCGCTTGTATCAAGGGCGGGTTGCAAAACGTAAAATGATCCGCTCAAATTTACGGTTGGTTGTCTCTATTGCTAAACGATATTTAAATAGGGGAGTTCCTTTTCTGGACTTAATTCAAGAAGGGGCGATGGGGTTAAATCGTGCGACCGAAAAATTTGACCCCGATAAAGGATATAAGTTTTCTACTTATGCCTATTGGTGGATAAGACAAGCAATTACGCGGGCAATAGCTAATGATGCGCGGACAATTCGCTTGCCAATTCATATTGTTGAAAAACTTAACAAACTGAAAAAAGCGCAACGAGAACTCAAACAGAGACTAGGGCGCAACCCATCCGAACAGGAAATGGCAGATGCTTTGGATGTTCCCGCCCAACAACTACGCCAGCTACAACAACTACGACGACAAGCACTGTCCCTCAACCATCGTGTTGGTAAAGAAGAAGACACAGAATTGATGGATTTGCTAGAAGATGAAGATAACCTTTCTCCAGAGGCGAAAATGAATGAAAGCATGATGCGCCAGGAGATTTGGGAAGTCTTAGGAGACGTACTTACACCACGGGAAAAAGATGTCATCTCTCTGAGGTATGGTTTGATTACCAGTGAACCCTGTACCTTGGAAGAAGTTGGTACTATGTTCAATCTTTCCCGCGAGCGAGTACGACAAATTCAAAGCAAAGCCATGCGAAAGTTACGACGCCCTCACATAGCCAAACGCTTAAAGGGCTGGCTGGTGTAATCAAATGAGGGAGTTATTTCTCCCCCAGCCCCCCAGCCTCCCAACACGCAAGAAATTTCTTATCCGAACCCTATTCCACAGCCTCCTGATTCCCCACACCCTAAACGAAGTTTGACAGCTTGTCTTTTGACAAGTTGTCTTACTAATCGTAAGTTGACAAAACTGCTACTAAAGTTTTTGTCAAAGTTGGGTGCTGTGAGGTAGAAAATGAAATTTAGTTTCCTTATTTTTCAAGTCATATTAATTAACTTTGCTTTAGCTCCTGTCACATTTGCACAAGAAAAGAATTTCGAGCAAAAAAAGACTTCTATCAAAAAGACATCAGAAATCCCATACTTGAGTGAGATAGAAAAACCATACACCAGTGCAGAATTACTCACTCAAACACCAATTCCATCGAACAAGCCACAAACCACTGATAACCCAGAACCAAATTCCACAACAAATGAGTCAGAACCAAAAGTTGAAGATGACGGCGCAATTATTATAGATGTGACAGGGAAGAAAGATGACCTTCCTCAGTCTACCCCTACATATGTTATTGAAAAAGAGGAAATTGAAAAACAAGGTGCGACAAGTGTATCTGATGTGTTGAAAAAATTGCCGGGATTTGCAATCAATGACTCAGGTCATGGTGCAGATATTCACACAGGTACATATTATCGGGGAGCCTCGATTAACCAGTCTGTATTTCTTATTAATGGTAGAGCTATTAATACTAATGTCAACACTTATCATGGTGCAACAGATTTAAATAGTATTCCTGTGGAAGCTATTGAACGAATAGAATTGTATAGTGGTGCAGCTTCCACTCTCTATGGATCCTCAGCTTTTGGAGGAGTGGTTAATATCATCACCAAAGAAGGTAGCAGGGTTCCTCGCTTAAATGCAACTGCAGAATTTGGCGATTTGAATTTCAATAACCAACAATTAAGCTATGGAGGCGCAACTGGCTCTTTAAGATATAATCTCAGCTTTGAAAGGTCTTTTATTGATAACCGTTACCGCGTTCCTGTTGGTGCAGCCAATCGTGATTCTCAAGGATATTTCTTTAATGCAGATACAGCTACCAGCACATACTTTGGTAGTCTTGCCTTTGATGTCGATCCTAGAAATACTTTAAGCCTAGATGTGACTACACTTAGCAGTCGTCGGGGATTAATTTATTTTGGCTTTCCTTTACAAAGAGACCGACTAGACCACGATAATTTAAATATTGGCTTTTCTTGGAAGACTCGCCTTGGTAATGGTAACAATTCTGTTGTGACAACGACACTCGGTTATAACCAAGATTACTTCAACACTTACGGTCCCAGCAGCCAATTCTACCGTACAGGAACTTTAGATACACAATTATATACAGCTAGGATAGACCATGTGTGGCAACTCACTCCAAATTATAAATTGCGCTGGGGATTAGATTTACAAAACACAGAGTTAAATGGTGATGTGTTGAGTACAGTTCCTAATCGAATTGCCTTGAATCAAGATGAAAGCGAGAGTTTGTTGAACACCGCATTATTTGCCGTTAATACTTTGAATATCACCGATAATTTTCAGGTAGATTTAGGCTTAAGACAAAGCTTTGATAGCAAATTTGGTAATTATCTCAATCCGAGTGTGGGATTTAAATATGATATTGCTCCTGCTTTGGCTGTGCGAGGAAGTTGGGCAGATGGACAACGCAATCCTGGTTTAGATCAGTTGTATATTTATGATACGGTACATGGATGGCTTCCTAACCCTGATTTAAAACCCGAAACTGGCTCATCTTGGACTGCAGGAGTTGATGTCAGGTTTGCTGAAGATTTAACAGGACAGTTTACCTACTTCGGGAGTAGTTTAGATAATCGTTTAGGAGTTATACAAGGAAAATGGGCGAATATTGGGCTAGTTGATACCAATGGTTTTGAGGCGGCGCTACGGTGGAAAGTTGCTTCAGGATGGTCAACTTTTATCAATTACACATATACAGATGCAAAAATAAAAACAGGCTCAGAAAAAGATTTGCAGTTAGGCTTGATTCCCTACTCTATCGCTTCTGCTGGTATTGGTTATGAAAATAGAGGTTGGCAGGCAAATTTGTATGCTACTTACTATGGTGGCGCTCGTCGAGCCATATACACAAGAGTTGGAGATACAGCTACAGATTTTTCGCCCTCTTTCTTTAATTTGGATTTTAGCGCTCGCGTTCCTGTTACGAAAAATTTGGGGTTGACAGTTTATTTAGAGAATTTACTCGATGAACAATACGAGCGAGTCAATCGTATTTATAGCCCTGGATTTACTTTTCGCTTGGGTTTAACAGCTAATATTTAGAGATGGCGTCTATAGCAATCCAGAGTACTAACTTGAAAATAGGGAACAGGGAACAGGGAACAGGGAACAGGGAACAGGGAATAGGTGTTTTCATCTTTGGTTGTGATATCATGTCCGGCTAATTAGTTGTGATTTCCACGTTAACTGGACCCCACACGCCAGATCCCTACGGAGGGAAACCCTCCTGCAGGACTGGCTCCCCTTAATCCCCTCCCCGCAAGCGGGGAGGGGAGGTAAAGCGCAGCTTTACCGGGGTGGGGTTCTTAGGGTGATGATAAGTATTTAACCGGACTTGATATGATATTTTCTCGTGATTGACTGATTTGAAAATTAACTTCTATTCAGATGCTCGACTTCTCGCGAGAAGTTGGGCATCTTGTTTTTTCACGAATCATTTAGGACTGCTATATTTAAGTTAAAATCGCAGTTATGAGAGCAAAAATTGAAAACGATGTGCTTTTTCTTCACCACGAAGATGTGCCAGAGTATAAAAAAGGCGGTTCTGTGGTGAGAAATAGCTATTTCTGGGCGTTGCGTTCAATCGCTGGAAAAGCTTCGCGTTATGGTGATTGGGAATATGAGCCTGAGGTTTGGTTCGCATTGACGCGGATGCTGTTATCCTTTGCTGAGTCTGGCTATCTGGGGTTAAAACAAACTGTGCTGGAGTTCCCTCTGTCTCAAGGGGAAATTCCTGATGTGCTGCGAGATGTTTCTACGTGGGAATAGGATAAAACTAGAGGCTGAACTTCAGAAAATTTATTTCCAACCTGAGCTTGGAAATGAGGAGAATGTACCAAGCTTTACAAAGAAACTGAATATTAAATTCATTCCAAAGTATAGATAATAAGGGTGCAAAACTAGCTACGCTAGTTTTGCACCCTTGCAAAAAAATTAATCTACTGAGGAGTTATAGTTATCCAAAAGTTTGACATTTTCAAATACCTGATGTGCTGCGGGATGTTTATAGGTGGGAATAGGATAAAACTAAAGGCGGAACTTCAGAATATTTATTTCCAACCTGAGTCTGGAAATGAGGAAAACGTAGCAACGTATACAGAGATAGATGTTTAGGGGGCAAAACTAGCTACGCTAGTTTTGCCCCCTCGCAAAAAAATTAGTCCGTTGGAGAGTTGTGGTTACGTCAAAAGTTTGTTTTTTTTGAAGAAGGTTTATGACTGAAACTAAGGGTGTAGGGGTGAAGGGGTATAGGGGTGTAGGTGAGGAGAAAAGTAATCGCAAATTATTTTCTTTCTCTTACACCCTTACACCCTTACCCCCCTAGTTCTTGACTTTGAGGCAAACGGATACTATAGAAATTCATCTCCAAAATTAGCCTAGGAACGAGGAGAATGTAGCACCATTTACAAAGAAACTTAATATTCAATTCATTCTCAAGGATAGATGTTTAGGGTGCAAAACTAGCTACGCTAGTTTTGCACCCTCGCAAAAAAAATTAATTTTGTGGAGAATAATAATGCATAAAACCTCTGAAGAATACAATGAGTTCACTGAAAAATACTGTGAGTTTATTGAAGAGTACGATAAATTTTTACAGAATTATGAACACTCTTCACGACTTGTTGCAGTCATGAAAACTTCAAACCAGCAAAAGACTGAAGTCGGTGTATTATATGATAAAGCTCTACAAGCACACATAGATACTACAAATACATACATACAAACAGTCGCAATATATAGGCAGTTAGTTCAGAAATGGCTTTTGATGACAAAATCCTGTTACAAGGGTGAATAATTTAGATAGACTCGAACACCATTTCAGGAACGAGTAGCTGCTCGTTATCTAAATTTCCCAGTTTACCTATTCCCAAAAAACGCTCATCTTCATCGTAAATTCGTAAGATTTTTGGTGAGATTTCTAAAACATTGAAAGTTATAGGAATACGTTGACCTTGACACCATTTCTGTGCTGATGTTGGTGGTAAGGTGATAGAACCAAGATGCTGTAGTGGTGCATCAGGAAGAAGAGGTTGAAATGTCCCAGCTTGCACCTTCGCTTCTAAGTCGGTCAACGTGAGGCTATTTGCTAAGTCAAATCCACTGCTTTGTGTTCGTGTTAAAGCAGCGAGAGTTCCACCAGTTTGTAAGATTGTACCTAAGTCACGGGCGATCGCCCGAATATATGTACCCGCACCACAGGCGATCGCCACATCCAATTCCGGAAACTCCTCTTCTCGCCAGTCCAAAACTTCGATTTTAAAAACCTCCACTATCCGCGCAGGTACTTCTACATCTTCTCCTTTGCGTGCCAAGTCGTACAGGCGTTTTCCTTGAACTTGAATGGCGCTGTAAATTGGAGGAATTTGTTCAATTTTGCCAACAAATTGTTGCAATACTGGTTCTATCACTTCTAAACTCAACCCAGTGCAAGGTTGTGAGGCGATGATTTCGCCTTGCAAATCATCGGTTGTTGTACGCACACCCAAGCGAATTGTGGCTTTGTAAGCTTTTTCTCCTGGAAGATATTGTAATAAGCGAGTTGCTTTTCCAAGGGCGATGGGTAATACTCCTGTTGCTGCAGGATCTAAAGTTCCAGCATGTCCGACTCGCTTGAGACGCAGAAATTTGCGTGTCTTTGCGACACAGTCATGGGAAGTCCAACCGAATGATTTGTTGAGATTGAGGAAACCTTGCATATGAGTTCTGAATTTTGATTTCTTTTTAAATCATTACTATGTTTTATATCAAGTTCGCCTAATTCTTACAATAAAAAACCTCACCCCCATCCCCTCTCCTTACTAAGGAGAGGGGTGCCCAGAGGGCGGGGTGAGGTTCTTCGTTTTTTAGAAAAAATTTTAAAGCATCGAAAGGAGTAAGTTCAGATTAACGAGTTTTTCCTAAAGCAACAGTGACTGAACCTGTGACAACTAAAACGGCTCCTATGATTCCTAAAAAGGAAATATTTTCCGGTAATATGAGAGTTGGTATTATGACTGATACGAGCCAAACTGAGATTAAAGTGACAATAGGAGCTAATGCCAAAACTGCACTAACGCGTGATGCTTCCCAATGTTCTAAAGATTCAGCAAAGGCACCATAAGCAATGAGAGTATTGAAAGCACAAAAAAGTAACACACCCAAATGGAAAAGATTGAGTTGAAAAATTGCTTTTGGGTTAGCAAATGGAGTGAATAATAAAGCACATCCTGCATAAAGAATGAGCATGATGCTAAAAGAAGATAAAGATTGCAACAACTGCTTTTGTGCCAAAGCATAAAAAGTCCAAGTTACTGCACCTACCACAACCAAACCACTACCCAGAAGATATTGACCATGAGCGGTAACTAAATTTTTTAATTGTTCGTGAAAAAAGAGAGTGAATCCTATAACAAGAATCCCTACACCACACCACTGAAGCAGAGTATAGCGTTCTCTAAAAAGAAATAAACCACCAAAACCCATGAGTAAGGGAGCTATCTGAATAATAACTTCAGCGTTAGCAGGTGCAGTCAGTGCTAAACCTTGCGTGAAAAGAATATAGTTAGCTGCTAAGCCAAGAATAGCAATTGCTAGCAACACCCAAGAAGTAGAACGCAATTTTAAGAGCCGGGGTAATTTTTTTTGCCATCCTAAATAAATAGCTAACAAGACAAACGATATCAAAAAACGAAACCAAATAAGGGTGTAGACATCAAGTACTTGCAGAGTGACTGCTAAGGCAATAGGTAGAATTCCCCACAAAAAAACGGTCACTAACGATAATGCTAACCCCAAACGCCAGCGACCGGAAGTTGTATGCATGTTAGTTATGAGTTATGAGTCATTAGTCATGAGTCATTAGTCAAAAAAGAAATGACTAATAACTAATTTTTAAAAAAAATCAGCCATCCAAGGGGATGCGCCTGCAAATATTTGAGTAGCTGCAAACCTTGCTGTTTCTGTAGCATCAAGTTGTCCTGCAAGTTGCAATTGTTGCGGAGTAAATAAGCCTGTGTAGAGAGGTGCTAATCCTCTAATATCTAGCTTCATTTCGCCTTTTCCTCCACTGGTAACTTCACCGCGTCCATTGGCAACAGACAAAATAAATCTACCATTATTTTCAGCGAGCAAGTCATCTTGGATTTCCAGGTGCAATTCTGCTTGAATTCCTAGTGGATAACCACGCTTTTCTAGCGCTTTGACGACATCAACCACGCGCAGCATCCAATAGCTAGTAGCTTTTTGCTTAGCGGTTTGCTCTGGTAATAGTAAAGTTAGAGACTCTGTAGCAGAACCTTTCCATCGCACATTTTTAATTTGGGAGCGATGTAGGCCAAGAAAACTCCAAAAACTTTGTGCAGCAGCCGTTGTGAGAACCGCCCAATCTCTGACTCGTATAAAAGAGCCATCCTGATCTTGGTGCTGGCTGAAGATGATGTACCCTTGGGGTTGTTCTGCACGACCAATAAGATAGGTGTAAATTGCTTCCTTCTCATGTGGTTTAAATATACCCTGCCAAATACCTTGATGTCGGTCTAAGAATCCATTATTGAGTCTTGCATGTTGCTGATAGAGTTCATAAAAGATTTCATGATCAGCTCTAACAGCGATAACAGGTAGTGGCTGTTCCTTGACTAAGATGCTTTGAGTAGGAACTTCCCAAGTAGAAGAGATACCCCCCTGTTCATACCCTGCTTTTCGGTATAGGCGTTGAGTCGCTGGATAGAGAGTAGAGATGGGTACTCCCTTGGCGTAGAGTTCTTTAACAGCGTGCTGCATCATAACTAATGCAGCTCCACTTCCACGATGTTCCGGACCAATCCCTACTGCAGCTATTCCCGCCATAGGTACACGTTCACCACCCCACCACTGAGCCATTGGGATAGTCGCTAGTCCACCAGCAACTTGCTCACCTGCACGAATAACACGGAAGTTTTCTAAACCTATGCGGTTGAAGAAAATTTCGCTCTCACCTGGCGACATGAGAAAACACTGCTCAAGGATATTCCCCAGCTGCTGAATGTCCTCTTTGACAACTTGGCTGTACTCAAATTTTGGCGTCATAGTGTACACCCCCTAACACGGCTAGACTACAAATATACTACAATAACAGTCGTGTTAGCGCCTCACCCAAAAGGTTTACCCAAATAGGGGAAGTTTTTTGGCTTTAAGTTTCTTTTAAAGCCCTCCAATCTTTTCTTTCTATTGCCAATAAGTTTTCTTCCACCCATTTGCCATGCTTCTGAAAACCTTGTGGGATATAACAAACAAATTTCATCCCAATTCTTTTTAAGACTTTCTCGCTACCCGTATTCCATAGGGCGTGATAAGCTTCAATGCGTTCTGCTTCTAAAACTGTAAAACCGAACTCGACAATAGCTCTAGCCGCCTCTGTCATATAACCTTGACGTTGATATTCTGGGTGTGTCCAAAACCCAAGATTCCAAACGCCTTCTACTTCGTTATGTTTTCTGATAGAAATTCTGCCGAGAAATGTACTCGTATAAACACATGTAATTGTGAATGTATATGCTAAACCAAAATCCCAAGCTTGAAGATTTCGTTGAAGGGGTTCGTGAAGTTCTTCGATAGATTGTGGAGCTTCCCAAAGCATACCATCATTAAACCCCTGGAATCGTGTAGCGGAAAATACGTGTGGAATATCTTGTTCACAGACGCATCTCAAAATACAGCGTTCAGTATTAATTCGGTATGTCTTTGGTATTCTCATGTGTTCAAACAGGAGCTTCATTTTTTCTTTACAAGCAATCTTAACCTGTAATATCCAACCCCTTACCATTCAGACGACTAAGAAAAGCACGTAAGCGATCGCTCTCTGGATGAGAAAGAACTTTGCAAGCCTTACCTTGTTCTACCACAATACCTTGATCCAAAAAGAAAACTTGATGTGCTACTTCACAGGCAAATTGCATTTCATGAGTGACAACAACCATCGTCATACCCTCTGCTGCTAACTGCTGCATGACTTGCAACACTTCACCCACAAGTTCCGGATCTAGGGCGCTGGTTGGTTCATCAAAAAGCATCACTTGGGGGTTCATACACAAACTACGGGCAATAGCGACTCGTTGCTTTTGTCCTCCGGAAAGTTGTTCTGGATATGCAGATGCTTTGTCAAAAAGTCCAACTTTTTCGAGATAAAGTCCTGCCAATTGTGTACTTTCTTTCGCTGACTTCCCCAGCACTTGACGCGGTGCAAGTGTAAGATTTTCTAGTACGCTTAAATGAGGAAACAGGTTAAATTGTTGGAAAACCATGCCGACTTGTGTTCGCAGTTGCCGTAGTTGCCTGTTGCTAAAATTCGGTTGCGATAGGTTAATATCGTTGACTAGTAAACGCCCAGAATCTATTGTTTCCAAGCGGTTGAAGCAGCGGAGCAAAGTACTTTTACCACAACCAGAAGCACCAATGACTGCTACGACTTCTCCTCGTTTGATTTCACCGCTAATTCCCTTGAGAACTTTTAGGGAACCATAACTTTTCTCAATGTTTTCAAAGATAATTGCAGAGGAGGAATTGTTCATTTTCTATGTTTCTTGAACTACAGATGATTCTAGCTAAACACTCTGATACAAGAAAACATAAAAGTTATGCTAGTACATATTTGAAGATATTTAGTTACGTTCTGGAAATTCATTGTCCGCTTCTGTAGTACCTTGAAATGTACTTCTTTAAAAATATCGTATCTGTTAACAATTATTTATTTGGGAAAAAACCATGTTCGAGCCAAAAATGACGCGCTCGCATTTCATTAAACATTTCTTAACTGGTTTCGCTGCGACTGTGATTTTGTCAGCGTGTGATAACTCAGCCAGCAATACTAGCAGTTCCTTATCGGGGAATTCGCAAACAGCTACAGCCGGAAAAACAATTAAAGTTGCCACAGAACCTGCTTTTCCGCCGTTTGAGTCCAAAAGTTCGGGAAATGAACTCGTAGGCTTTGACATTGATCTGATCAAAGCAGCGGGACAAGCCGGTGGATTAACGATTGAGTTCCAAAGTCTGCCTTTTGATGGTATAATACCAGCACTTCAAGCAAATACTATTGATGCTGCTATCAGTTCAATTACCATCACCCCAGAACGTGCTCAAGCAGTATCTTTTTCTCGACCATATTTTAGGGCTGGGTTGGCGATCGCAATCCGCCAAGACAACACAACTATCACCAACCTAGATAGTCTCAAAGGCAAGAAAATTGCTGCCCAAATTGGGACAACCGGATCTAAAAAAGCCAAAAGCATCTCTGGTGCTCAAGTGCGGGAATTCGACTCTGCCCCTTTAGCTTTGCAAGAATTGGCAAATGGTAATGTGGATGCTGTTGTTAACGATGCTCCTGTGACAATAGAAGCTATCAAGAGTGGTAACATCAAAGGTCTAAAGGTAGTTGGTCAACTTATCACTGAAGAATACTATGGTATTGCCCTACCGAAAAACTCTCCCAACCTCAACGCCATTAACACAGCTCTTGCAAAGATAATTTCAGACGGTACCTATGCTCAAATTTATAAGAAGTGGTTCAATGCAGAACCGCCACAACTACCAGAAACTGTTCCAGGTTCTAGCTCTTGAGGATGAGGGAGTGAGGAGGGCAGAGAGAGAGAGAGAGAGAGAGAGAGGAGCAGAGGAGCAGAGGAGCAGGGAGCAGCGAGCAGGGGAGAATAATCTTTGACTGTTGAGTGTTGACAGTCCTGACGAGTTAACTTTATTTGTACCAACTTAGTTAACAATGATTCAGAGTTTAACTATCATTCTCAACGCCCTACCAAATTTACTTCTTGGTGCTGTCGTCACACTTGAGATTACCGCGCTTTCTGTTGTTTTTGGCATGATTGGCGGTTCGTTGATAGGAATTGCCCGACTTTCGCCAATTTTACTCTTGCGCTTTTGCACTCGCGCTTATGTTGATTTTTTTCGCGGTACGCCTCTGCTTGTGCAGATTTTTATGATTTACTTTGGTTTACCAGCACTAGCTCAAAGCATTGGCATACCTCTGCGTTTTGACCGTTTACTTGCTGCTGTGGTTGCTTTGAGCCTCAACTCTGCTGCATATATAGGTGAAATTGTTCGTGCTGGAATTCAATCTATTGAACCAGGACAAGCCGAAGCCGCAAACTCGCTGGGTATGAGTGGAGTACAAACCATGCGCTACATCATCTTTCCCCAAGCGTTGCGTCGTATGATTCCACCACTCGGAAATGAATTTATCTCCCTGCTTAAAGATACCAGTCTCGTGTCAGTTATTGGGTTCGAGGAATTATTACGACGTGGTCAATTAATTGTAGCTGACACTTATCGTGCTTTCGAGATTTACACTGCAGTTGCGTTGGTTTATCTGGTTCTCACCTTAGCTTCATCCCAATTTTTCTCTCGTCTAGAAGTTTGGATGAACCCAATCAAGCGTCAGAAAGCGAGCCAAAAAAAATTGAGTTCACCATAAGTCATCTTTGGGCTATTATTGACAGTCGTCGATTCGTTTTTAATTTTCCAACACACCTGCTTCCTTCTCTATTCTGTCTAAAGCCCTCTTAGCTTTCAACACAACTCGCAAATAGGCTACCTGATTACTCCAAGCCAAGCGAGGTAACAGGGGTGCTTGAGAGTCTACCTGAGTTTGGGAGTTAGTAATAGTTGTATTTTCTTCAGACATAAAAATTGGCGGTGGAAATCTAGTTTTCTTTATTTTGAACTTTGAGATTGCGTCGCAACGCTTGCAACGCTACGCGATTTTGAATT
>NZ_QMEB01000398.1:0-576 GCF_012912135.1 Brasilonema bromeliae SPC951
GCATGGGTGGCATGGGTGGCCACCCATGCCGCCCATGCCGCCCATGCCGCCCATATCAGGGGCACCGCCAGCGGGTTTTTTCTCTGGTTTTTCGACCACGACTGCTTCAGTGGTTAAAACCATTCCAGCGATGGAAGCGGCGTTTTGCAAAGCTGAACGCACTACTTTTGCGGGATCAATAATACCAGCAGCAATCAAGTCCTCAAATTCCCCAGTAGCGGCGTTGTAACCGATGTTGAAATCAGTGTCCAGCACTCTGGCGACAATAACAGACCCTTCAACACCAGCATTATCTGCAATTTGACGCAAGGGGGCTTCGAGCGATCGCGCCACGATATCAGCCCCAATCTGTTCTTCTGCCTCAAGAGTGTTTTTAACCTCTTGTACTTTCTTCGCCAAATGAATCAGTGTTGTTCCACCACCAGGAACGATACCTTCTTCCACAGCTGCTTTGGTAGCATTGAGGGCGTCTTCAATCCGCAGTTTGCGATCTTTGAGTTCGGTTTCTGTTGCCGCACCCACTTTTATCACCGCAACTCCACCAGCCAGTTTGGCAATGCGCTCTTGCAGTTTTTC
>NZ_QMEB01000398.1:586-2048 GCF_012912135.1 Brasilonema bromeliae SPC951
GTTTTTCTCTATCGTAGTCTGAATCGGTTTCTTCTAGTTGTTTACGAATTTGACCAATTCGCTTTTGCACGTCCGCTTTTGTGTTGTCACCAGCAGCAACGATGGTGGTGTTTTCTTTGTCAATCGTGATTTTCCGGGCAGTTCCCAGGGTTTCCAAAGAAGCGGTATCCAAGCTTAAGCCAATTTCTTCAGAAATCAGCTGTCCGTTGGTGAGAATGGCAATATCTTGCAACAATGCTTTGCGGCGATCGCCAAACCCAGGGGCTTTGATAGCGGCGACAGCAAGCACTCCCCGCGCTTTGTTTACAACCAAAGTTGCTAAAGCTTCCCCTTCTACATCTTCACTGATAATCAGCAAGGGTTGACCTAGACGGGCGACCTTTTCCAAAACTGGAATTAACTCTTGGATGTTGCTGATTTTCTTATCAGTAATCAGGATGCGGGCATTTTCAAATTCTACCGTCAACCGTTCGTTGTTGGTGATGAAGTAGGGGGAGATGTAACCTCTGTCTATCTGCATCCCTTCTACAACTTCTAAATCCGTTGTCAGGGACTTAGATTCTTCAACAGTGATCACACCGTCTTTGGTGACTTTCTCCATCGCCTCAGCTAGCATTTTGCCGACTTCTTCGTCGTTTCCAGCGGAGACTGTGGCAACTTGGGCGATCGCCGCACCTTCTACTGGCTTTGCTACTGCTGCAATTTCCTTTACCAACGCCTCAACGGTTTTGTCAATTCCCCGCTTCAGGGCAATAGGGTTGGTACCTGCGGCAACATTCTTCAAACCCTCGCGAATCAACGCTTGCGCCAACACAGTAGCAGTCGTGGTACCATCTCCAGCCACATCTTTGGTTTTTGACGCCACTTCCTGAACCAGTTTTGCGCCAGTGTTTTCTAACGGGTCTTCTAGTTCAATTTCTTTGGCAACGGTGATACCATCGTTAACAATTTGGGGTGCTCCAAATTTTTTCTCCAAAAGAACATTGCGACCTTTTGGTCCTAAGGTAATTTTCACAGCATCGGCAAGAGCGTTGATGCCTCGTTCTAAAGCCCGCCGCGAATCTTCATTAAATGCAATAATTTTTGCCATGTTTTGTGTTCTCTAGCGCTTCCAATAGACAATTTAGCACTCACTGGTCAAGAGTGCTAATCACTTTTAGACAAAGCTACCCAAAAATCGTCTTGAAGTTGGGGTGTAAGGGTGTAGGGGTGTAAGGGTGTAAGGGTGTAAGGGTGTAAGGGTGTAGGGGTGTAGGGAATAAATCACTGGGTCGAGGTACCCTTATTGGTTCCGGGGCTTTCCTGTACAAAAAATTAGGAATTGGGATTTGGGATTTGGGGAAGAGAAACCCAAAACTTGGATCTAGGCGTCAACTCCCAACTTCCCCCTAACTCCCAACTCCTAACTCCTAACTCCTAGTAATAGTTTCTCTTCCCCCCTTACACCCTTACACCCTTACAC
>NZ_QMEB01000399.1 GCF_012912135.1 Brasilonema bromeliae SPC951
GTCTAATAAGGTAACCGTTCAGGGGGGGAGTGCCCTTGACGATACCCATTGCCTAATTAGTCGGTGAAACCCAAATATTATATGAATATGAACCGTGTAAACTAAAGTTATAGAAATCGGTGACTTTAGTTTTTCATACTGGGTTGACCAGTATTGGTTGCACGGCACAACTCACTATCTCCTCGGCTTTAAAAGCCTCTGGAGAATACTTGCGGATAATTTGCATAGATTTTTAGAAGCGGTTACAACCATCGATATTTCTTTGATTAAAGCTTGTTTCGTCCGCTCCCACTACCTCCGACTGCTGGACGTAAAGTTTTGCTTTATTGTAGAAGTAGGTACTTGACAAAATGAGAGAATAGCGATACTCCTGCTCTTGTGCAGTCAACTCAAGAACTCTTGGCAGCCATCATCTCCATCGTCTCTAACGCTACCTTAGCCACTTGAACAGCAGCCTGAAACGGCAGCATCCGCACCTCTTCTAAAAGCTGCTGAACAGAGCGCGATTGCTGTTGAAGCTCACTATCATTCACACGGTTTACATCTTCATCTGCAACGCTTGATCTCTCTTGTTCTCCTTCTAGATAGACTTGTAGCTGCAACAGGGTCCATCCCTTCAGTTCAGCAATCCTTTCCAGATTATTATCATCAGGCCAAGTGCGCTCTTTCTCCCAATACTGTACAGCCTGATTACTGACACCAAGCAGCTTGGCAAAACTGCGTTGACTTCTTTCACCTCGCAGTTCTTTGAGTAACTCAGCCAGCCTTTGTCTTGATGTCTCTCCTACTTGCATCTTCCATACCTCTATCTACTACAAAAATATCACAAATTTTTCCTGAAAACAAATTTTTTACTTGACAAATTGACACTTGACAATAAATAGTAAAATAAAACACGTTAAATAAAACACAGAGTATTAATGAAGTTAGAGGTCAATGTCCACTAGTGATCAAATTAAAATTCAAGAGGTATCCCTCAATCTTCTAACCCCTCATCCATACTACTTCAGCATTTATGGTGCAAATGAAGATGTATCAGACTTGGTGGAACTTATAGCCGAAAGGAACTGGGTGGAGCCGCTTGTTGTAACTCCAAATTACGTAATCGTTTCAGATCACAGACCTTGGAAGGTGTGTCAAATATTGGGCAAAGATTGTATCCCTGTAGTTTTCAGACAGTTTCCAGACGAGATTGCCTTACTCAAAGCACTACTGCTAGAAAATGCCAGTCGTAAGAAGACCATAGAGCAGAGAATCAAAGAGGGTATGGCTTGGGAATCAATAGAAAAACATAAGGCAAAGCAAAGGCAAGGAAGGCGGACAGACTTGACCAACATTCCGGAAACTTTTCCGGAATGTTCAACAGGAGACTCGCGTGATGCAATCGGTTCACGGATTGGTCTTTCTGGAAGATCCTACTCAAAAGGACGTTCGGTCGTTAAGCGTATCGATTCTTTACTTCAAGAAGGCAACGAGAAGAGAGCTCAGTTTTTGCTGTCAGTTTTGAATAAGAGTATCGATACTGCCCAGAAGCTAATTCAAATGAGCGTTGCAGAGCAAAATGCGATCGCACAGTTGATAGAGAAAGGCAAAGCTCGCAGCACTACCACAGCTATCCGTATGCTGCGTGAGCAGAGTCAACCGACAGTGCAGGTAAAAACACAGTCCTGTTGGAACTGCCAACATCGATTAGAGTCGATAGACAACCAAAGTATTTACTGCAATAAGTTCGGCATCCTCAACCTGATATACAAATCAGGGGATGAACGTGGTCGAGAGTGCCCAGAGTGGAGAGACAGAACCTCACCACCAGCACCATTGAAAAACCCCACCTGCACGTTCCAAGTCTTACTACCGCTTGAGTGGCAAGACCGACTAGAAGAAACGGCAGCATCAGTCGGCATGGATGCAACCACCTGGATTACTAACTTGATTGGGGCTAGTCTGTATGAAACCTTGGACTATGAAGATGACCAAGAAAGTAGTCAGGAGTCAGGAGCCAGAATTCAGAATGAATTCTGTGCGAGTGCTGGATGACTTGGGGGTT
>NZ_QMEB01000400.1 GCF_012912135.1 Brasilonema bromeliae SPC951
TGCGCTCTTTATTCACCTTTTACGGATTTATTCGGTTAGGTGCAAGAAGTGAGTTGAGTTAGCTGGAAAAAATGCTGCGGTTGTGCTTTCAGTCGCTTTGACTCTGCGTGTCACTGCTTTTGTGTTGCTGTCTCCCCTTGCAGGTGCGATCGCAGACCGACTCGACCGAAAGAAAATCATGGTTGTTACCCATATATTCAGAATGCTAATTGTGGGTCTGTTGCCTTTCGTGACGCAGATTTGGCAAGTTTGCGTATTGATATTTGCGCTTAACGTCTTTAATGCTTTCTTCACCCCAACTTACCAAGCCACAATTCCATTAGTTACGGGTGAGAATGACTATCCACAAGCCATCGCTCTTTCGGCTGCTACTTTTCAATTACTTGGTGTACTTGGCCCTGGTATCGCTGGAAGTGTCGCAGCCTTCATTGGTGCAAGACAAGTCTTCTTCTTGGATGCTCTCAGCTTTGCGATCGCGGCAATCTTAATCTTCACCCTACCAGGTCAGCTCGTTGTTGCACAAAATCAACAGCCTTCCAGGACAACACGCCGAACATGGGGAGACATTAAAGACGGTACAACTCGCCTCCTTTCAGATACACCTATTCGTTACGCGCTAGCGATGCAGTTAGTCGCATCAATTGCCGGAGCGCAAATCTTAGTAAATACTGTTGGCTATGTTCAAGGTACACTCAAATTAGGAGAAGTGCAGTACGGATGGGTGATGGCGGCTTTTGGGATTGGTGCAACTCTCTGTGCAGTTATTTTTGGTACGTTCAATAGAAGTTTGCCACGGACAACATTTGTTTTGATTGGTGCAACTTTGATAACATTAGCTTTGTTGCCTGCCAACTACGCAAATTTAGCAGCACTGATGCTTTTATGGTTTGTGGCGGGTGCAGGGCAAAGTTTAGTGAATTTACCCACCCAGACATTAATTGCAGACCGCATCCCATCTACTTTACAAGGACGAGTTTATGGCGCACACTTTGCCTGGAGTCATCTTTGGTGGGCAATCTCATACCCTCTTGCCGGTTGGTTGGGAAGTAACTTTGCTGAACGCGAGTTCCTTTACGGTAGCTTAGTGGGCTTGATGCTGCTAGTGGTAGTGCAAATTACCCTCTCACCTCAAGTGCATGAACACGAACATCTCCACTATCCTAGTGTGCATGAACATAAACACATCCACGATGAACACCATCAGCATAACCACGATGAGGGGATGGCTATAGGCGAATCTCACAACCATCTTCACGAACACACGACAATTATCTATCACAACCATCCTCACACAAGGGATATTCACCATCGCCATAGTCATTAAATTGCTGTTGCCAATATCTTGAGTAGATATTGGTTAAAACATTATTACAGGACTAAGATGAAGCACTATCACCATCTTTTAGACCGAATGCTGCTCGACACTTTTGCGGATGACGCGGCACTAAAATTCTCACATCGGGGTCTGGTAATGCGATATTCGCTACTTTCAATGCAGCAACTATCGCCTGTCTTACAGATGATGTTGTAGCCACAAAATTAGAACGCCGTAAATCTGTCCAAAAGCAAGTTTCAACTACAACGTCATCTAGTCCTAAGTCTCGTATTCGCACAGAAACTCCCGGCTCATCAAGTACCTCCTCTGTTGCTTCTAGTTAACCGGATTCAAACATTTTTGACGATGAAACAAGCCTAAAACCATCACTGGGCAAGAAAAATACATCAAATGCTCAAAAACGCCTAAACCCCAAATATAGCAGTTGCCAGGTAGATTAGGACATGAACTAATGAGAAAATAGGGACACCACGATACTTTCAAGCCTGTTCCCTGTTGCCTGCTATATATCAATAAACCAACCAAAACCATGTCAAATTTTTTTGGGGTATGCGTTTGAGGTTATTTTGTCTAAGTCCCATTAAATGAGAAATGATGGTTTGGTTTAGGGACTTCCAAGGAATAAAATCACCCAAGTCAATAATAATAATCATTGTT
>NZ_QMEB01000047.1 GCF_012912135.1 Brasilonema bromeliae SPC951
GGTAACTTATGTGCGGGCTGAGTACCGTGATTCAGTTACCAACGAATCGCACGTTCCCTATTCCCTATTCCCTATTCCCTGTTCCCTGTTAAGAGTTCCCTGTTCCCTCTTAATCTTGCTTCTTAACTTTAAAGTTGAGAATAAGTTGCCACGTGAGTTAATGAAGACTTGGTATAGACACACTAGTTTCAGAGGTGATTGATAACACTCCCCCACCTGATGCGTGTTATCTTTGCCAGAGGTGGCGTGGATTGCTGATCTCCACCTTTGCAACATCACGCCTTGTCTTTTTCAATGATTCAAGAGCACTGACAGTCTGTTGTGTCATAACACGAGGTAAATATGGCTCAAATTCAAGAAGCAACACAAGCTAACACATTGCCCCTTCCCCCATCTGTCACGCCAAGAGGTGTCGCTGCAACTGAGCTTCGTCCCTGGGGTTCATTTACCGTTTTAGAAGAAGGGCGTGGATACAAAATTAAGCGTATTGAAGTTAAGCCTGGACACCGCCTCAGCTTGCAAATGCACCACCACCGTAGCGAACATTGGATTGTCGTTTGTGGTACTGCCAAAGTTGTCTGTGGTGATGAAGAAATTTTCCTCAGCAATAATCAGTCAACCTATGTACCGCAGTGTACAGCTCATCGATTAGAGAATCCTGGTGTGATTCCTTTGGTGTTAATTGAAGTTCAAAATGGAGAATATTTAGGAGAAGATGATATTGTGCGTTACCAAGACGACTACGCCCGCGTTCAAGAGAAAAATCAATAATAGCTTTATCAAAGCATGAATTGAAAATATGCTTGTTACTCCCTTCCCACTTCTTAATTACCTCTGACAGCGAAATCTATTTTCTGGTGCGATCTATTGCGCCTCGTGCGGTTTGAAAATCAGTAATCTTTTGGCGGGAAAGGAGTAGGCAGTTCCGGCTGAAATAAGCAACAAGCAAAAGTTAGACAAAATATGCTATTTTGAGAAAACTCGGTTTCTTCAAGAAACCGAGTTTTTCATTGATAAGTTTTTAAATCGCTTTGCCGCTTTTATGATCCAATTGAGTCCATCTGCCGCAAATGAAATCAGGCGATTAAAATCAAAGCAACACCCAAATGTCTTGTTTCGTTTGGCTGTTAAACCTGGAGGTTGCTCTGGATGGTATTATGATATGTCCTTTGAACAAGGGCTACAAGTTGGCGATGACCCAGAAGGCAGCGCTTCTTCGGGCGATGCTGCTTTGGTGCCGTCCCAAAGGAACGAACGCATTTTTGAGTGTTATGATATTCAAATTGTCATAGATGCCGAAAGCTTAAAATACGTCAATGAGTTGACTGTGGACTATTCAGAGGATTTGATGGGCGGTGGCTTTCGCTTCTACAACCCCATATCTAATGCGACTTGTGGATGTGGTAACTCTTTTTCTACAACTCAATGACTAATTCACAAACAAGTTTGACACAAAAGCACAAAAAAAGATATAATTAGGATTTGTAAAAACTTAGACTAAAGGCAGCTTCTCGCGCTGTAACCCATGCCAACCATACAGCAGCTAATACGTAACGAACGCGAACAAGCGCGTCAGAAAACCAAGTCCCCAGCTCTAAAGCAATGCCCTCAACGTCGGGGCGTTTGTACTAGAGTATATACGACCACACCGAAAAAGCCAAACTCAGCTCTACGTAAAGTCGCAAGGGTAAGGTTAACCTCTGGATTTGAAGTGACAGCTTACATTCCAGGCATTGGTCATAACTTACAAGAACACTCTGTTGTGATGATTCGCGGCGGTCGCGTTAAGGACTTACCAGGCGTGAGATACCACATTGTCCGTGGAACTTTAGATACAGCCGGAGTCAAAGACCGCAAGCAAGGTCGTTCCAAGTATGGAACTAAGCGTGCTAAAGCTAAATAGAATAGCTATGAGTCATCAATCCTCTAGACACCAACGGACACTTTGCCTAACTTGGGTAACCTCCTGAGTGTGCAAGTGTTTGGCGTAGGAGTGCTTCTTCTTAACGGTAGCTTTCCCTACGACCCGAGGAGTCTACAAATCGCCGGTAGCGCAGGACATAGCAATTGGCTTTGCTAAGTGAAATCAAGCACTATGTTCTGTTCAGCAGTTTCTGATTTAGAACAGAGAGCTTTTTGACACAAATTTGAGTGAGATTTCATTGCTTAAGCAGGAAGTTTTGTTCTTAAAAATGAGTTTGTGTTTGCGCCAAACTCGGCTGAGAGTCGGCATAAAAGCGCGATAAAATTTTCTGGTAACACCCATCGGTCGGTCAGGCAGACGAGGCGTGAATCTGGTACAGAAAGTCTAGCAGGACTGTTAACTGTATCTACCGATGTGTATTGCTCAAAGTACGCGCAACTCCATATCGTCTCGGGGTACTAGGTGGACGTTAAATGAAAAAGCCTGCTAACTCGATCTGGCGGGGACGGGTGAAAATGCTAGTTTTGCTCGTCTAGTTAAGAGGGGATAAAGCAGGAAATTCTGGGAGACAACTCTTGGAATCCTCAACGAAACCTTCGGCACGTCTTTAGACGAACAGCCTTCAGCCTCCTTAGGGAGGTTGTCAAAAAATCAACACCAAGAGCAATAGTATATTGCTTGTAAGAGTTGAATAAGTAGGGTCAGTCACAGTATATAATTTTGTCGCTTCCTCTCGTTAAGGACAGCATTTTTTGTCAGTCAGTGTAGCTGCAATCGCAGTGAAACTTCTGAAAAAAATTTGGACGGTGGCATTTAGCGTTGAGAAATGCCGGTGTTCGATAACATATAGCATGTAGTCTCCCGATTCAGAACTAAAGGTTTAAGTATGTCTCGTCGTGGTGTTATTAAAAAGCGTCCGGTTCCACCGGACTCTGTATACAACAGTCGCCTCATCAGCATGATTACTAGGCGGATCATGCGTCATGGCAAAAAATCTCTCGCCTCACGCATTGTTTATGCTGCTATGAAAACAATTGAGGAACGGATTGGTGGCGATCCGTTGGAAACCTTTGAAAAAGCTGTGCGCAATGCTACACCTTTAGTAGAAGTGAAAGCTCGTCGAGTTGGTGGGGCAACCTACCAAGTCCCAATGGAAGTGCGTGCGGAACGAGGTACAAGCTTAGCACTACGTTGGTTAGTACAGTATTCCAGACAACGTCCAGGTCGGACAATGGCAAGCAAACTGGCAAATGAATTAATGGATGCTGCAAACGAAAGCGGGAATGCGATTCGCAAACGTGAAGAAACGCACCGCATGGCAGAAGCAAACAAAGCGTTTGCTCATTATCGCTACTAATGCAAAGACGCGCTATGGCGCGTCTAACATCGGTTGATATATCGTGACTGTAGCGGAATGTAATGTATATTTACTTAGGAAAAGACGGTTTTCCGTAAGAGTATAATATCTTAACAAAGTGTAATATACAAGATATCATGAGGCGAAAACTATAGGAGGCAGCTGTGGCACGTACGAACCCGCTAGAGAGAGTACGCAATATAGGTATTGCGGCGCATATAGATGCGGGCAAAACAACGACAACAGAGAGAATATTATTTTACTCTGGGATAATTCATAAGATTGGTGAGGTTCATGAAGGAACCGCTGTAACTGACTGGATGGAACAAGAGAGGGAGCGAGGAATTACGATCACCGCTGCTGCTATTAGTACCAGTTGGAAAAATCATCAAATTAACATTATTGATACTCCAGGACACGTGGACTTCACAATTGAAGTGGAACGTTCCATGCGGGTACTGGATGGTGTGATCACAGTTTTATGTTCTGTAGGTGGCGTGCAGCCCCAAACAGAAACCGTGTGGCGTCAGGCAGATCGCTATAAAGTGCCTCGGATTGTTTTTATTAACAAGATGGATCGCACTGGCGCGAACTTCTACAAAGTTTACGACCAAGTGCGCGATCGCCTGCGAACAAATGCCATTCCCATTCAGTTGCCCATTGGCAGTGAAACCGAGTTCCAAGGTATTGTTGACCTGGTGCGGATGCGTGCATACATCTACACCAACGACCAGGGAACGGATATCCAAGACACGGACATCCCCGAAGATCTGCTCTCTCAGGTAGAAGAGTACCGCACTAAATTGATTGAGGCGGTAGCAGAAACTAGTGATGACCTGATGACCAAGTACTTCGAGGGCGAGGAACTGACCGAAGACGAAATCCGTACAGCTCTGCGTAAAGGCACCGTTAAAGGTAGTATTGTGCCAGTGCTTTGCGGCTCAGCATTTAAAAACAAAGGTGTACAACTGCTGTTGGATGGGGTAGTAGATTACCTGCCAGCACCAATCGATGTACCGCCAATTCAAGGTACACTGCCAAATGGTGAAACTGTCGAGCGCCGCGCCGACGACAACGAACCCCTGTCGGCTCTAGCCTTCAAGATTATGGCTGACCCCTACGGTCGTCTAACCTTCGTTCGTGTTTATTCCGGTGTTCTGAAGAAGGGCAGCTACGTCCTCAATGCCACTAAGAACAAGAAAGAACGAATTTCTCGTTTAGTGATATTGAAAGCAGATGACCGGATTGACGTAGATGAAATGCGGGCAGGCGATTTGGGAGCCGCATTGGGATTAAAAGACACCTTGACAGGTGACACACTTTCTGATGAAAGCTCACCAGTGATTCTGGAATCGCTGTTCATTCCGGAGCCTGTGATCTCGGTGGCGGTTGAACCCAAAACCAAGAACGACATGGACAAGCTGTCCAAGGCTCTGCAATCTCTCTCGGAAGAAGACCCCACCTTCCGCGTTCACGTCGATCCGGAAACCAACCAAACCGTGATTGCAGGGATGGGAGAACTACACCTAGAAATTCTAGTAGACCGGATGTTACGCGAATTCAAAGTGGAAGCAAACGTTGGTGCGCCACAAGTTGCTTACCGCGAAACAATTCGCAAGCAGGTTAACAGAATTGAAGGTAAATTCATCCGCCAAAGCGGTGGTAAAGGTCAGTACGGTCACGTTGTGATCGACTTGGAGCCAGGACAACCAGGAACCGGCTTTGAATTCGTCTCTAAAATTGTTGGCGGTACCGTACCTAAAGAGTACATTGGACCAGCAGAACAGGGAATGAAAGAAAGCTGCGAATCGGGTGTTCTTGCTGGATATCCGCTGATTGATGTCAAAGCAACGCTGGTTGATGGATCGTACCATGATGTGGACTCTTCAGAAATGGCTTTCAAAATCGCTGGCTCAATGGCGATGAAGGAAGCTGTGATGAAAGCAGCACCCGTCCTGTTAGAGCCTATGATGAAAGTTGAGGTAGAAGTTCCCGAAAACTTCCTTGGGGATGTGATGGGAGATCTCAATTCCCGTCGTGGGCAAATTGAGGGGATGGGATCTGAGCAGGGCCTTGCCAAAGTGACTGCTAAAGTCCCATTGGCAGAAATGTTTGGCTACGCCACTGATATCAGATCAAAGACCCAAGGTCGGGGCATCTTCTCAATGGAGTTTAGCAACTATGAAGAAGTGCCTCGCAACGTGGCTGAGGCAATCATAGCTAAAAGCAAAGGGAACGGTTAGTTAGTAAAGGAAATTAGCATTAATGGCACGCGCAAAGTTTGAACGGAATAAACCCCACGTTAACATCGGTACTATTGGACACGTTGACCACGGTAAAACTACGTTAACGGCAGCCATCACCATGACCTTGGCAGCAATGGGTCAAGCTGTGGCGAAAGGCTACGACCAAATCGATAACGCACCAGAAGAAAAAGCGCGGGGTATTACCATCAATACGGCCCACGTTGAGTATGAAACCGAGAAGCGGCACTATGCTCACGTGGACTGCCCCGGACATGCTGACTATGTGAAGAACATGATCACAGGCGCGGCTCAGATGGATGGTGCCATCCTCGTAGTTGCTGCTACTGATGGTCCTATGCCCCAAACCCGCGAACACATCCTGCTGGCAAAACAGGTCGGCGTTCCCAGTCTGGTGATCTTCTTGAACAAGGAAGACTTAATGGATGACGAAGAACTCCTAGAACTAGTGGAACTGGAACTTCGAGAATTGCTATCTGACTACGATTTCCCTGGTGACGACATTCCCATTATCAAAGGCTCTGGTCTACAGGCGTTGGAAGCAATGACTGCTAACCCCAAGACACAGAAAGGTAGCAATCCTTGGGTAGATAAAATCTACGCACTGATGGATGCTGTAGATGCTTATATCCCCACACCAGAGCGCGATGTAGATAAGCCCTTCTTGATGGCAGTGGAAGACGTGTTCTCCATCACAGGTCGTGGTACCGTAGCTACCGGACGTATTGAGCGGGGTAAAGTCAAAATCGGCGACAACGTAGAGTTAGTAGGCATTAGAAATACTCGCAGCACCACCGTAACCGGTATCGAGATGTTCAAGAAGAGTCTTGAAGAAGGTATGGCTGGTGATAACGCCGGAATACTGTTGCGTGGTATACAGAAAGCTGATATAGAACGGGGCATGGTTATCGCTAAGCCTGGTTCAATCACCCCGCACACACAATTTGAAGGTGAAGTATACGTCTTAACAGAAAAAGAAGGCGGTCGCAAAACTCCATTTTTCCCAGGCTACCGTCCTCAGTTCTATGTGCGGACAACCGATGTGACTGGCACAATCAAAGAGTTCACTGCTGACGATGGCACTGCTGCTGAAATGGTGATGCCCGGAGACCGTATTAAGGTGACTGTGGAACTCATCAACGCGATCGCGATTGAGCAAGGAATGCGCTTTGCAATTCGTGAAGGTGGTCGTACCATCGGTGCTGGTGTCGTTTCAAAAATCCTTAAGTAGCAGCTTTGCACCTTAACTAAAAAAGGAGCAGAGATGGTATAATATCCACTCTGCTCCTTTCGTGTCCATGAACACGTTACAACAATTCCACACAGAAACGCACTCCTTCAAGGGGTATTGGAAAGCTTATTTCCCAATCGTTCGTCTGGAGTGGTCTCTAATCCCTAAATCTCAACTCACCAGAACCTGGAAAATTAAAGATGGCAACTCTACAGCAGCAAAAGATTAGAATTCGTTTACAGGCTTTTGACCGCCGCTTGCTGGACACATCTTGCGAGAAGATTGTAGACACAGCAAACCGCACCAATGCGACAGCCATAGGACCAATTCCTTTACCTACAAAACGCCGAATCTACTGTGTGTTGCGATCGCCCCACGTAGATAAAGACTCACGGGAACATTTTGAAACCCGTACTCATCGTCGGATTATCGACATCTACCAACCTTCTTCTAAAACCATTGATGCCTTGATGAAACTAGATCTACCATCCGGTGTAGACATCGAAGTTAAGCTTTAATGTGAATTGATTATAGCGGTTCTCATTTGAATCACATACATCACCACGAAGAATGTGAAAGTGCATGCACTTTCACTACACCCGTGTATTGCACGTAACACCAGAAACGCTATATTTGCTAGTGCTTAGGCTCAACAGACAACTGTTGGCAACGCACTCGCTTACCAAGAACTCATAATTATTTTTGTATAAATCATAACATAGCCCTGAAAAAATATATTTCGGGGCTTTTTATTAGCATTAAAATCAAAATGATAGAATGTAGAAAAATGCGGGAAAAAGCAGAGAAGAAAAGCTTTTTAAGATTAAATTTATACCAAGGTAACAATGACATCCTCTTCTAAAATTGCAGTTTGCGAACTACCTCTGTTCCCGTTACCAGAAGTAGTTCTATTTCCAACAAGACCCTTACCCCTGCACATTTTTGAATTTCGCTACCGAATTATGATGAATACAATTTTGGAGAGCGATCGCAGGTTCGGGGTTTTGATGGTAGATCCGATGAAAGGCACGATTGCTAACGTTGGCTGCTGTGCAGAAATTGTTCATCATGAGAGACTACCAGATGACCGCATAAAGATGTGGACATTGGGTCAACAAAGATTTCGTCTTTTAAAGTATGTCCGTGAAAAGCCGTATCGAGTAGGCTTGGTTGAGTGGATTTCAGACAACCCTCCAACAAAAAATTTGCGACCTTTGGCTGCTGATGTAGAACAATTACTAAGAGATGTTGTGCGTCTGTCAGCTAAGTTAACTGAGCAAAACATCGAACTACCAGAAGATTTGCCAAATTTACCAACAGAGTTATCTTACTGGGTAGCAAGTAACCTTTATGGTGTTGCTACAGAGCAGCAGACATTGTTAGAAATGCAGGACACTGCTACTCGTTTAGAACGGGAAGCAGAAATTCTCACTTCCACTCGTAACCACTTGGCAGCTCGTACCGTTCTCAAGGACACCTTTAATCAGAAGTTGTGAGTTGTGAATGGTTAGTCGTTAGTGGTTATTAGTCGTTTCATAACAACTAAATATTAACCACTAACTGCTTCACTAAGAGCGTTAATTGGTAAAACATTGTAACTGCCAAGAATTTTTAATATCTCTGTATAGGAAGATATTTCTGCTAGAGCAGATTGCGCTTTTGGTTCGGATGCATCAGCTTCGAGATCAATAAAAAATAGGTATTCTCCAAGAGAACGCTTTGTTGGGCGAGATTCAATTTTACTGAGATTAAGATTTAGACGAGCTAATACCTGTAGAGGTTTCGCCAACGCCCCTGGTATGTTAGCAGGAACACTAAAAGCAATGGATGTGTGACGAGCACATTCTGAAACAGTGGGGTGGGAGATTGGTAAATGATTTTGACTGACCACCCAAAAACGAGTACAGTTTCCGGGATAGTCGTTAATCCCGCTTGCTATTATGGGCAAGTTGTAGAGTTGCGCTGCCCGTTGGGATGAAATACCCGCCGCAGTTAAGTCTTGCTTTAGTTGCAGTAGTGCTTCTGTGTTGGAATTCATTGGAATGAGCGTTACATTGGGAAGAAACCGCTCTAACCATAGCTGACATTGTGCCAATGCTTGTGGATGAGAATAAACTGTTTTGATATTTTCTAAGCTTTGAGCACAAGAAATTAATGTATGAGAAATGGGCATAACCAAAGCCAACTGAACTTGCAAACTATCTAGTTGCCATAATGTATCCAGTGTCATGGTCACACTGCCTTCAATAGAATTTTCCACAGGTACAACAGCCAATTGTGCCTCTTTTTGGGCAACGGCTCGTAATGTCTGAGCATTGCTGGGATAAGGGCATAAAACAGCTTCAACCCCCGTATTTTTTGTCAACCAGTTGAGATAAAAAAGAGCTGCTTGTTCTGTGTACGTGCCAATAGGTCCCAAATGTGCAATCGATAAATTCATGAAGTTTAGTTTTGTGTGGATAGTTCAACACTCATTCCGCAACGCGAGTGTGAAGTCAGTTGACGTCCGCAATCAAGTGGAGGGAATTTTATTTATATTGAGTGTTGTGACTTGTTATCAGACATAATAAACTTCTTTCCATACAAATGAGTTATGACTCATAACCCTTATGGGTATGCCAGTCGCTCATGGGGGAAACCACGCGGCTGTGCTACCCTACGGGAAGCCGCCCAGTGGGTACGGCCACGGCTACGCCGTGAGCGGCGTCTACAAGTCGGGAAACTCTAGCCGAGCGCTGGCTCCCCAAGACGAGCCACTGCTTGATGAGGGTTTCCCTCACTTGGCATGTGGCGTCCGCGCTGGCTCACTTATGACTGATGACGAACACAAATGTTTAAGAAAATATTACAATTATTTAACAGATATTTTAAAAAACTCATGTCTACTCGATTTACTGCCTATCAATCAATCGAAATTCCTATCCCAGAACAGCCCATTCCGATTCAGCATTACTTACGTCAACCTCAACGCTTGGTCAACGCTTTAGTTGACCCTAGCCGTATCCAACAACTTTCAGAAGAAGTATTTCGGTTGAAAATGCGTCCTCTGAACTTTATGTCACTGAGCATTCAACCAACTGTAGACATGAGAGTCTGGGCTGAATCAAATGGAACGATTTATCTACGATCACTAAATTGTGAAATCCTTGGTGTAGAGTATATCAACCAGCGCTTTGCATTGAATTTGAAAGGGTATTTATTGCCGGAACAGCAAGTTACTAGCACCGTGATCAAAGGAAGAGCCGATTTAGAAGTGTTGGTAGATTTCCCCCCACCATTTTCCTATACGCCTAAGCCAATACTAGAAGCAACAGGCAATGGTTTACTAAAAAGTGTTTTGTTGACAGTTAAGCAAAGATTACTACATCAACTTCTAGCAGATTACTCCCGTTGGGTGATATTGCAAACCCGAGAAAAAGCGCTTGAGGATAAAAGTATGCCGCTCTTCAACCCAGAGCAATTATGAAGAAGTTTTAGTCTTTTTGAACACACAATTGTGATCAACTACAGATGTACATAAATCTATGCAGATGTCACGTTATTGAGTTAATTCTCAATAGATTAGGATCAGCTAGTTCCGAATATACGCTTGTGAACAAGTAAAAGCTGTCTGTGTTGATAGAAACACCAAAGTAGCCGTTATGAACTGCGTACATCAGGATACATAAAAAGACCTCTTAAGCTGTTCCCTGTTAAGAGTTCCCTATTTTCAAGCTAGATAAAGTAGTTGTCGTGAACAACTATGGATAAGTTCTATGTAGCAGAACTCAGTACTGTGATTTGACAAGGACGAAAGGATTTGCGATGTAATGGTGAAGGTCCATACTTTTGCAGTGCCATGAGATGTCGCTGACTTCCATAACCCTTGTTGCGTTCCAAGTCATACATATAGTACTTAGAAGCGAGGCGAAGTATAAGGTCATCACGCCAAACTTTTGCAATAATACTAGCAGAGGCAATCGCAATACAGCGCTCATCTCCCTTGACTATCGTTTGTTGTGTCAGTGGCAAGTCTTTTACTAACTGATTGCCATCAATTAAACACAAAGCAGGCTGCACCTTTAACTTGAGAACAGCCCGCTTCATTGCTAGCATTGTTGCTTGAAGAATATTCATCTGGTCAATCTCAGCTGTTGAAGCAAAACCGATTTTCCAGTCTATAGCCAGCGCACAGATTTGTTGCGCTAGCCGCACTCTTCGAGAACTGGATAGCTTTTTACTATCTTTAATTTCAGCTGCTGTGAGTTGTGACAAAGCGCTCTCTGGTAGTATCACTGCTGCTGCTACCACAGGACCAAATAGAGCACCTCGTCCTACTTCATCCACACCTGCAAACAGCCCTTGAGTACTTGACACCATGGAAAAATCTAGCCACCTCATCTCTGTGTTGGGTGCTGACAACCGAGTAGAAGTGACAGTTTTCTCCGTCTTGATCATAAGTTTGTTAGCTTTTAGATGCAGTTTATGTATCTGTCTATACAGAGGAGGAACGAAGGCGACGGCGGCGCTTATTACTTACTCTGTGTTGGGTGCTGACAACCGAGTAGAACTGACAGTTTTCTCCGTGTTGATCATAAGTTTGTTAGGTTTCAGATGCAGTGTATGTATCTGTCTCCACAGAGGAGGAACGACGGCGACGGCGGCGCTTATCACTTACGCTACTGGTTACTTCACTTTCATCTTCTGTGATTACGGGAAGATCCGATACATCATCCGATACATCATCCGATACATCAGATGTTGTTTCTGGAATTGATTCGCTTGGTAGATCGGGTGTGACTACAGGGGTGACTCTTGGAGAGACAGGTGATTCTGAGGTTGATTCAGTCGGTGTTGCAGGACTGTGTCCAGGTAGGGTGACGTTGATAATTACAGATTTGGGATTTCTGACCTCCCGATTCAATTTTTCCAACGGAGAAACTCCCATCTGGGCGTAGACATCTTGTTCCTGAGACGACATTTCTACAGTTACAATCTCCGGTGGTTCTACCACTGGCTTGATTGGCTCTACCTTTGTCACCACTTTATGGCTACGTTCGATGACTCTGTCACTACCCCAAGAAGGTTTGCTAATACTGGGTGAGGAGACCTCTGATGGAGCTGGGAGTTCAGGCTCATCATCTATTTCCAAGTCTGGCTCGTTCAGAAACGCCAAAGGGTTATTAGCCCCAACCCGTGGCTCATCTTTGCCATTTCCCCCATTTAGCCTTTCTACGCGCGTACTACGCCGAGTACGACGCTTTCTGCTATCGGTCATTTCTTGGTAGCTGGGATGATTGACCAGATTCAAAGCAGCTAAATCATTGTCACTCTCGTATGCTTCCCCATATCCTTCCAAGGTTTCCCGTGATTCAGTCGGTCGAGTAACTGGTAGACGTGGTTCTTTATAGGACGAGGAGGATGCAAAGCGGTCTGGTAATTCTGTTGGTGCGAGGGGTCGGCTTTCAGTTTCTCCTGGTAAGTGGACAATGTGCCCTAAACCGCCGCAAGTGGAACAAACTGTTCCAAACAATTCGTAAATATTTTGACCTTGACGTTTGCGAGTGAGTTCTACTAAACCTAACTCAGTAAGTTGAGCAATCTGGGGACGAGCTTTGTCTGCTTTTAGTGCTTTGTTGAAATGTTCTAGAACATGCAGTTGATCACGCCGCGATTCCATATCAATAAAATCAACGACAATCACTCCTGCAACATTTCGCAACCGCAGCTGACGGGCTATTTCTGTAGCGGCTTCACAGTTTGTCCATAAAACAGTTTCTCTCGCTGTTGCCGATCGCGTGAATGAACCAGAGTTGACATCTATCACTGTTAATGCTTCTGTCGGCTCGATAATAATGTAGCCTCCAGAAGGTAAATCTACTCTGGGCTTGAGAGCTTCTTTAATTGCAGCATTAATACGGAAGTACTCTAAAATTGGTGCGCGATCGCGGTGATGGTCTATCAACACCCCCTGTGGTGTTTGTCCACCACTCCAGTTTTGCAAGTACTGCTTCACTCGCTTCAAACCAGTACTGGAGTCTACCACAATTCTGTTCACATCTGCGCCGTACATATCCCTTAGCACGCGCTGGATAAAATCATCATCCCGATTCAGCAGCGCTGGGGGACGTGTTGATTGTGCTTCTTGCTGAATTGCCTCCCATTGCTTTTGCAACAATTCTAAATCTTCGATAATCGCTTCTTCTGGTTTGCCTTCAGCTTCGGTACGAACTAACAAACCCATCCCTGCTGGCTTAATCAAAATTGCCAGCGCACGCAAACGGTTACGCTCGCTTTCACTCCTAATCCGGCGTGATAAATTGACTCCCCGACCGTATGGCATTAGTACAACGTAGCGTCCTGGCAAGGTAATGTTCCCAGTGAGCCTTGGTCCTTTAGTACCTGTTGGCTCTTTCATCACTTGCACTAATACTTTTTGCTGCGGTGTTAATAATTCTGTAATAGCTGCAGCTGTACGTCGGAGTCGTAGTGGTCCTAAGTCAGTGACATGAATAAAACCATTGCGCTCTGGATCGCCTATATTAACAAAAGCCGCATCTATCCCAGGTAGTACATTTTCTACGACTCCTAGGTAGATATCACCGATTTGGTGATGTCCTGTGGCTACAACGAGTTCTTGTATTTGGTCTTCAGAAAATACTGCAGCAATTTGATGCTGTTCCGCGATGATAATTTGTTTTGGCATTCAATTATTGTCCTCAAAAACTGGCAGCACAGATAGACTTGGCAGTTTGTTATACCTCTCGCCCCAACAAGCCCGCTTATGCGCTGCTCGTAAAAATTGCGCTTCTTCGCTCAAACCTAGAAAGCTATTTACGCGCTCGATTGCGTTGACAAGCCTGACCCATCTAGAACGGTTGCATATTATTTAACCAATTAAATGAACCGTCCGTGGTTAATTTTTGATGCAATACCCTTTCGCTGGAAAGTGCTGAGTCCTGAGTTATGAGTCTTAAGGAGCCACTGCGCTCTTGGGGAGCTAATTCCGTGTGAGGGTTTTTCCCCCACCCTTGGAAACTGGCTGACCTCCCCAGTTATAGCAGGCGGCGTTTTGTGAGTTGCTAAGCCAGTGCGCCCTTGGGGAGCCAGTGCGTTGCGGGGGTTCCCGAGCCAGTGCGTTGGGCGGGTTTCCCGACTTGAAGCACCTGGCGTCCCGTTGAAGCACCTGGCGTGGTTTCCCCTGGTTATAATAGCACTTGCCGTAAGCACAGCGTATCCCTTTGGGACTTACGCCTAGCCTCTGGTGGAGGAGATACCCGAAGGGGTTAGTTCTGGGTTCTTTACACTCAGGACTCGCCACTCGTGACTCAACACTATCTCAACACTCGGTACTCGTTACTCAGACTACCTAAATTGTAGATTGGGCATTCAATTAATTTTAAAAATCATAGAATCAGAGAAGCCAGCGAGCCTATTGTTGGTGATTGCTGATTCACGAGCCGAGCGGAAAGAGAGTGTTATTAATCTGCCTGGTGTTTGTCTTAGATAAAAAACCTAGAAGTTTCACTCTAATATCTTTGCTTTTGCGCCCTGAGTATCAGGGTAGTGAATCAGTCCACTCAATGCAGCGCCAGAAAATTTCTCTTCATTCCATTCTAACGCAACCTTGTTAAAAATCAATTACCCAAATGTACTACAATAGGGCAATTACTAGCAAATTGCCCCCAAAAAACTAAACTGCCAAAATTAGCCGATTCCGGTGAATTTGCAGCAGATTGAGTTCTATACCTGCTACTTGTTCTAGCATAAACAGGACTTGTTCGGGACGCAATAGCACCCCGTCGTGACGACAGCTACCTACATATCGCAGGGTAACTGTAGGCTGTTCCTGATGCTCTCGGTGTTTTGGCAACTCTACTAATTCTAACTCAAATAAGCGATCGCGCAGATTTACCAACTGAGTTTTGCCTGACTTGGTTGTGTGTTCCCACCAAAACTCATCTTTGGCTTTGATGGCTTCAATCCAACCTTGCCATTCTACAGGTGTAGCCTCAATAAGGCAAGCCACAGTTATGAGATACTCACTCGCCTCCAGAGCTTGGTTAGCTGCACTTGCTTTTAAATCTAGCTGTTGCACCTGATATATAGGAATATCTAATGGCAGAGCATCAGCTAATTTTTGGCGAAAAGTCTCCAAGTCAACTGGTTGCGTCAGTTCAAAATCTACAATTTCACCACTGCTTGTAGTTCCCAAAGGCAAAGCATGGGCAATAGAAATGCGAGGGTTTGGATGAAACCCACCAGTAAAAGAAATGGGCAATCCTGCTCGTCGCACAGATCTATCAAATAAGCGCATCAAATCTAAGTGTCCGACTAAAGCCAAACCTCCTTGCTTCCCAAACCACACACGCAGCCGTTGTGCTTTGATTGTATTTGGGACAAACTCGCCAGCAAATTCTGGGATAGAAGGCGGCTCGATCACAACATTATGACCAAAGTCAGTGCCACACACACCACAGTGAGAGCAACCTTCAAAAGAGCAATCTGGTACAGTTGCTGCTTCTAAAGCGCGTTGCAAATCTTCCTGGAGCCATTTTTTGTCAATACCAGTGTTAATGTGGTCCCAAGGAAGGGGTGAATCGAGGGAGGGGGGTGAGAGAGTGAAGCAGTCCGTTGCGGAGGTTCCCGAGGCAGTGCGGTCTTGGGGTTCCACGCCACTCCCCTCAAGTCGGGAGACCCGCCCACGGGGGTGGCTCCCCAAGTGGAGCACCTGCCGTTCCGTTGTAGGAACTGCTGTTCGCCGTAAGGCGTGCGCGGAGCGCACACCCGTAAGGGTGAGGGCTTCGTTTCCGTAGTCGCTCGTTTCCTCCTTTTTTTTCTCTTCCTCTGCTGTTGTTGGAAACAAGTTCCACTCGCCCTTCTCCACTTGGCGATATTTCCAATCTAAACCAGCTTCAAAGATGGCTTGTTCCCAAGCTGAGAATGCTTTTTCAACACTCTCAAACCAGGAATCCATCCCTGCTCCTAATTCCCAAGCACGGCGTAATACTGGGGCGAGTTGGCGATCGCCTCGTCCGATAAAATCTTCCATCGCTGAAATACGGACATCAGTGAAATTCACCTTTACGTCCTTGATGCGGCGGAATGCTTGCCGCAGTAACTCTTGCTTGCGCTTAAATTCAGCAGTGGAAACAGAGTGCCACTGAAAAGGTGTATGAGGCTTGGGCGTAAAGTTAGAGATTGTTAAGTTAAATGACAGTGCTCTTCTACTTTTCGCTCGACACTCCCTTTTTAACCAGCTTACCGTTTCTGCTATGCCTAACACATCAGCATCTGTTTCACCTGGCAAGCCAATCATAAAATAAAGTTTAATTTTGTCCCAGCCTTGTTCCCAAGCTGTTTTTACACCCCGCAGTAGCTCTTCATTTGTCAAACCTTTGTTGACAATATCTCGCATCCTTTGAGTTCCTGCTTCTGGAGCAAAAGTCAGTCCTCCTTGCCGCACACCACCAAGGATGTTGGCAATATTTTCATCAAATCTATCAACTCGTTGGCTTGGTAAAGAAAGAGAAATATTCTCATCTTTCAGTCTATTCTTGATTTCCATCCCCACTGCGGGTAGGGATAAATAATCAGAACAACTTAGGGACAGCAAAGAAAACTCATTGTAACCTGTTTGCCGCATTCCCGAATCTATTGCTTCCACCACCTTTTCTGGTTCCACATCTCGTGCTGGTCGAGTCAGCATTCCTGGTTGGCAGAAGCGACAGCCACGAGTACAACCACGCCTAATTTCAATTGTCAGGCGGTCATGCACTGGCTGGATATAGGGAACTAACCCTATAGAATAGGCTGGCATTGGGCTTGCTATGCGCCGCACAACTTGTTTTGGCACATCTGGGTGGTTAGGATGAACTGACCCATCCTGTGCCATATCATAAAACAGAGGAACATAGACGCCTGGTATCTGCGCTAAATCCAGCAACAATTCTTTACGACTCAGTCCTGCTTTTTTACCTTCTTCCAAAACTAAGCCGATTTCTGGCAACAGTTCCTCACCATCTCCTAAGGCGAAGAAGTCGAAGAAGTCAGCGTATGGTTCCGGATTGGATGTCGCGGTCTGTCCCCCGGCAAAAATCAGAGGGTAGTTAGAGGATAGGGGCGTACGGGGAGATGAGAAGGAAGATGTTGCTCCCTCATCTTCCTCGTCTCCCTCATCTGATTTTGTCTCCACCTCCAGACGTTCTTGCCAAGTTAGGGGAATTCCAGCTAAGTCCAACATTTCTAAAATGTTGGTTGCTCCGAGTTCATAACTGAGGCTAAAGCCTAGAATGTCAAATTCTGTTAGTGCTCGCCTAGATTCTACGGCAAACAATGGTGTCTTTGTTGCCCGTAGTTTTGCTGCTAGATCCGATCCTGGTAGGTAAGCGCGATCACATAACTGACGCGGTTGGGCATTCAGTATATTATAGAGGATAATGTGTCCTAAATTGGATGCGCCCACTTCATAAATTTCCGGGTAGGTTAGAACCCAACGGATTTCTGCCGTATCCCAAGGCTTATGAACTGCTAAGAGCTCGTTACCTAGGTAACGAGCTGGTTTTACTATATCCGATGTGATTAACTTTTCAACTGCAACACTCACTGTGCTATCTTTTAGCTACCTTAATTACAGCTACTCACTTTTAACCTTAGCATTTTAATGGTGTTTCAACAGACTCACTGATTTTTCCTTAAGACTTTTTTAGACATGAGTTGAGTATGACTTATTGCATCGGGAAGCAAGCTGCTTCAAATGCCGCTTTACCTTCAAATATCTCAAAAACCCTATCTAATTGAGTCATTTCAAATATAATTCTCAAACAGGGTGAAACTGAGCAGAGGCTGAAGCGTCGTCCTAGTTTGTGAGATAGCTTGAGTGCAGACACTAAAGCCATCAAACCGGCGCTGTCTAAGGATTCCACATACTCTAAGTCTACGAGTAAGAAAGAAATCCCGTCTTGTGCCAGTGCTTTCGTTATATTTGTTTCAAATTCTAAAGCGTTTGTGGCATTTAGGCAACCTTGAGGGCTAATAACAGTTATTTTTGGATAGTCTAGTACTACTTGCATCGTTTTAAAGTTATTGAACTTTAAGGTTAGATGTATTTGACCATAAACTTTTTCTTCTCACATCGACCATTCGTCTTAGTTCTCTTTGCTGAATCTTTATTGCTGTAGAGTTACTGTTTAAAGATTGTCAAAAACCTTAGTGTAACTGTATTTCAATATACTTTTTTTTTCGATTTAGGAAAATATAATCTTCACAAATTGCCGGTGAGGCGAGGATAAACAGCTAGTACCGCTACTTTAGAAGTCAAAATTTAAAAAATTTATATGACAACCTTTTCGCTCTTCGTTTAATGGTATGTTTATTTCTGTGAGCACTGTGCTAGTTATAGCTATAAACTTTATTTATCTATAGAGCTTCAATTGAATTGGTAAAGGAAGGGTTAACCTTACAATCGTCACTTTGCTCATAAACCTATCTTAAAAATAAGACACACAGGAAATCACCGTAGGCTGAAAGCTCCTCCGTGAGAACCCTAAAGCTTTCCGTTGTTCAAAGCCGTGGTAGAAGGGATAGAGATTTTCATCCGCTTCATCACTCGTACTGAAAAACTGTGGTGCCTATTTAGTTTGTTAACTGCTTAGCTTAAGTAGATTTTTGGCTTGTTTCACTCAACCCTGCTGCTTGCCGTTTTTCCACCTGAGCAAGAAGTTTGTTGATCATTGACAGATAGTTGACTCACTAATGAACTATGTTTTCAGATTTTTCTTTCCAGATTATTGTGATCTCGATCACTTACATAAACAGCTTTTGATCACGTTTTATACCTAATGATACCATAGATAATGATTACCTATATACTGGGTGTAATCAGAATGACAATGAAATACTCTATTCGTCGATTAGTGGAAAAAGCTCTTGATATTAAAAAGTTGACTCCTGAAATAGAAAATGAAATCAACTCAGAATTGACACAAATGGGTCACATTTCAGACGTTGACTATGAAGCTTTAGAACTCTTAATGGCAGAGATGGATGCTGGTCGTATTCAATTGGTTCCAAGTGCAGGTTGTTTCTTCTAAGTGCTTGAATTGACAGCTTTTTACTGAAAATTAAGTAAACTTAAGTAAAGACTATAGTATTAAGAGGGAACTCTGAACTCTGAACAGGCAAATCTCCTTGACGTAAAAGTAGGGGAAATGATTGCCGACTTCTTGTTTCATTGCACTACGTGCCTTGAAACAATTCTTTTCTTCTGTTCATAAATAAATAATGGTGCTAAAAACCTAACTTTTGGGACAAGTTTTCTTCACTGTTAAGCGTTAAGCATTCCCTTGTCCGGATAGCGTCCCAACCGCTGTGTCCCCTTGGGACGAGCGCGTGGCGGAACGCCATAGGGACAAGAGAACCCAACTTCAATAGCAGGAAAAACTAAAATTAGATAAATTCTAGTATCAATAATCACGCTTGAATCTTGTCACTACTGATACTTTTTTTTAGGTTAAATCTATAGGTTATAGCAAGGCGTAAACTGAAAAGACAGTGCTTTCACATTTGCATTAGTCAGAAGTCATCACCATGCAGTTTGCTCAACGCTTAGAAAAAATTCCTCCTTATCTATTTGCCGAAATTGAGCGCAGACACCATGAACTAGTTGCTCAAGGAATTGACATCATTAATATAGCAAAGGGAGATCCTGACAAGCCAACGCCTGCTCACATCATTCAGGCAATGCATGAAGCGATAGATGATCCGTCAACTCACGACTACCCACCTTACCGAGGTACTCAAGAATTTCGCAAGGCAACTGCCATGTGGATGGAATACCGATTTGGAGTAACAGGATTAAACCCAGAAACAGAAGTTATCTCTTCCATTGGTTCAAAGGAAGGGATTCACAATACGTTCTTAGGCTTCGTAGAAGTTGGAGATTACACCCTAATACCAGATCCAGGTTATCCAGTCTACCGTACTTCTACTATCTTTACTGGTGGTGAGCCTTATGCCATGCCTCTAAAGGCAGAAAATAAATTTTTGCCTGATCTCAATGCTATTCCTAAAGAAGTAGCGCAAAAAGCTAAATTGTTATGGATAAACTATCCTAATAATCCTACTGGGGCAGTAGCAACATTAGAATTTTTTGAGGAATTGGTAGCTTTTTGCAAGCAGTATGATATCCTGTTGTGTCATGACCATGCCTACTCAGAAATAGCGTACGACGGTTACAAACCGCCAAGCGTGCTGCAAGTTCCGGGAGCAAAAGAAGTGGCAATTGAATTTCACAGTCTGTCTAAGTCATACAACATGGCTGGTTGGCGGATTGGTTTTGTTGTTGGTAATGCTACTGCTATTAAGGGTTTAGGACAGGTAAAAACGAATATTGATTCTGGAGTTTTTAAAGCAGTTCAAGCATGCGCAATCGCCGCTTACTCCACAGATATTACAGAAATCCAGTCTAGAGTCTCAGTTTACCAAAAGCGTCGCGATATCATCGTTAAAGGATTGCAATCTTTAGGTTGGTGTATAGAAACTCCTAAAGGAAGCCTTTATGTTTGGGTTCCTGTTCCTCAAGGATATTCCTCCAAAGAATTTGTGACATTGCTACTTGAGAAATGCGGCATTCTTGTGCCTCCGGGCAGTGGTTACGGTGCAGCAGGAGAAGGCTTTTTTCGCATAGCCCTGACTGTTTCCTCAGAACGGATGGACGAAGCAATTCAACGTATGAGAGATGCAGGCATTCGTTATCAGTGCTGAATGAGAAATACTAAGTTGTCATTTCCACCTCAACACTCAGAACTTTCTTTTTGTGCTTGCCAAATTTCGTGAAGAAACTGATTGAGTTGTTGCTTGGCATCTAAAATCTGTCCTGGTTTTGGTTGTTTTGCCAAAACCTCACTTAAAAAACCTATGACTTCTGTGTCTAAGGCAGGTTGAAATAAATTGATACACCAAAGCAGATCAGAAGCATCTCGCAGATCAATGATCTGCGGCATTTCTTGAGTGAAGGCAACCAGCAGCCAAGGACGTACCCAACACAACTGACGGGAAACGACTACTTGAATGACTTCTGCGTACAGCCTCCTGTCGCTATGCTCTAAATACACAATTTGTCCTGCTTTAAACTCCACACTCATGTTCATGCAGTTTAGGCGCATTTTTATCAATTCTAAGAGAATAAGGTGTCAACACACACCAAAGCCATGCAGCTATCAACCCAGAAGCGCAAAAATTTTGACTAACCCCACATTTGTATGAGTATGCTATAAAATAGATAAATAAGTGTTAAGCAATATTTTGACAAATATTCTGCTGTACTAATTCAGCCAAAAAAGAGTAAAGAGCCGTGTCTGTCGAAACTTTACAGAAGAATTCAACATCTCGCAAGATCGCCCCTAGGTATCGCGTTTTACTCCACAACGACGATCACAACCCTATGGAGTATGTGGTACGGGTTTTATTAACCACAGTGCCAAACCTTACCCAGCCTCAGGCTGTTAGCATCATGATGGAAGCGCATAGCAATGGGTTTGCCTTAGTTATTACTTGCGCTCAAGAACACGCTGAGTTCTATTGCGAAACCTTGAAAAATCATGGTTTGACCAGCACAATTGAGCCTGAGGAATAGTAGGGCTATTTGAATTGAAAAAAGTTTTACTCCGTTTACGCCAACGCCCTGCCCCAATAAGGCTGGGCTGTTTTATATTAACTTTGGTGGGAATATGGTTGCCCATAGCCGTACCTATTTATTTGTTGGTAGATGATTCCAATTTAGTCACTATCTTGACTATGGTACTGCTGGCAATTGGATTTTTCGTGCTTCTCCCTATATGGAACAAATATGTATACCAGCAGCGACAGATATTTCGGCACTATGGTTTAGAAAGAACACGCCTCAATAAAGTGGAACTGGTGCGCGGCTTGGCTATTGGGCTGATTACCATTCTGATTCTATTTAGCTTAGAAGGACTCCTGGGTTGGTTGGTGTGGCAAAAACCCAATATTTTTTTGCTCAGAGTCGTTTTAGAAGGGTTAATTACCAGTTTGGGTGTGGCGTTTGCAGAGGAATTGTTTTTTCGGGGGTGGATATTGGATGAACTGCAGCGGGATTATAGCCCCTCTGTGGTACTTTGGACAGATGCCACCATTTTTGCGATCGCCCACTTTATTAAACCACTGCCAGAAGTCATTCGCACCTCACCACAATTTTTTGGCTTATTGTTGCTAGGGTTAACACTGGTATGGGCAAAGCGAAGTTCCAGGGGACGCCTAGGTTTATCGATTGGTTTACATGGTGGTTTAGTTTGGGGATACTACATTATTAATGTTGGCGGATTGATGAAATATTCTCGTCAAGTTCCCGACTGGGTAACGGGAGTGAATGATAATCCTTTGGCAGGAGTGATAGGGTTGGTGTTTTTGGGTGGGCTGGCGTTGTGGATGAGGGGGAGGGCAGTGAAATTTGAATAATCAAAAATGGAGTTTTGCTGGGTTACGGACAAAGTACTGACACACCCTACTATAAGGGATTGCGAATATAGCCGCCCCTGAGAAAACCCATAAGCATGATCAAATTGCCCTTGAATGACCAAATACTATATTTCTTTACCTCCATCACCAAATTGTGTTGATGCTGGATAGTTTAATTTTGCTGTCCCGACTAATCACTGGCACTCCCAGATGCAAGGCTGTAGCAGCGACAATGCGATCTGGTAAATCTGGCACTTGTGTGCGCTCAACTAAACGCAAAGCTTGGGCTATATGTCGATCAAATGGAACTTCTGCTAGTACAGCATCAGTTGTGTCAACAACTGCAAGCAGTCTCTCAAGCGTCAGTGGAGAAATACGTCCTTTCTCGCTTAAGTAGACAATTTCAGCTAGGGTAATTGAGGAGAAAGCAACTTGATCGCCAGCAGATGCAATTTGTGCGATCATATTTCTTGCAGTAATCGAGAGTCGTGCATCAGCAAAAATATACCAGATAACTGCGTGGGTATCAGCGACAGCACGCAGTATTAAATGTCCTCCCGTGAGAAGTTAGCCCATTCCTCACTACGGGCTACATCAATTTCCGATTCTGAAGGTGCTTGTCCCAAATCAGCACATAAACCCCACAATAATTTACGGGGAGTAGGCGGGTTGTCGATTAACTCGCGTTCTATTTCAGGAGCAATTTGCTGAATCAAACGCACCTTGTCCACTGTTGAAAGCTGCAATGCTTGCTTGAGAACTTCCTGTAGACTCATAACTTTTTCCTTACGAAACTATCTCAACCAATGTTCCTACCAAACAAGCTCGCTCCAAATTCACGCCACTCAAATTAGCACCATCTAGTTCAGCACAAAGTAAATTCGCACCCGTCAAATTCGCACCCGCAAGATTAGCTCCCCGCAAGTCGGCTTCTTCCAAATTTGCCTCACTCAACAACGCTCCTTGCAAATCTGCACGACTCAAGTCTGCACCTTTGAGATTCGCTCCAGTCAAGTTCGCACCTCGCAAGTCAGCACCTCGAAAGTCAGCACCTTGCAAGTTAACATTCATCAAATTGGCACCACTCAAGAAAGCACCTGCAAGCGAGACTTCACTCAGTCTTGCTCCCATGAAATTAGCACCACGCAAATTTCCACCCCGTAAGTCAGCACCCGTCAGATCTGCTTGCATTAAATTTGCTCCCATAAGGTTTGCTCGCAAGTCAGTTTCTACAAGATTGGCTCCCATCAAATTTGCACCTTCTAGATGTCCACCTTCAAGTTTGGAACCTGTAAAAAGTGTGCCAACAAGGTGAGCACCAGCAAGATTGATTCGACTTAAATCAGAGTTTGATAAATCTTCGTCCTCTAAATTTGTTCCTGGCAGATTTTTGAGTTTTCCTAATCGAATTTCTTCTATGTTCATATACATTATGCATTATCAAGATAATTAAATTTTGCACACAGACACAAAGGCGCAAAGAGTTTCTCAGCGTCTGTGAGCTTTTGTATCAAATGATTATTTGCCGTAACTGCGAATCTGCTCACCAGTTTTGCTTTCGCTCTCTAACCTGCTATTGAGTAGCCACATGCTAGCACTGACTTTAGGCGTCACCAGAGCTACATCAAGTCCCTGTTGTAAACCCATGACCAATAAAGCGAGTGTATCTACAAGTTTAGGATCAAAGCGATACGATTGCAGTTGCCTGCACTCTTCTAAAGCTTGAGCAAATATCTCCTCGCGACTTAACTGAGACGTTTTTTTCTGATTGAGTCGCCATTGGAAATCCGCAACTAATGCCATGATTCTCGATTCCAGAGGAATTTCATCCCCAGCTAACCCTGCTGGTTCACCTGTACCATCCCACCACTCGCTTTGATGTGTGATAATTTGGGCGATCGCTCGCAATTGTGGCATAGTTCGCAGAACTTGCGCTCCCGGTACTAAAGGACAAGTCAACGGACAACTGGGTGCATCTTCTTGGTAGCGCGTAGAAGTTCCAGGAGAAAGAATGCTTTGTGCTCTTTGCAATGGATCTATACGGTGCAGCAAAGCTGCAAGACGTAGACGTTTCATCTGCCATGCGGGAAGATCCAAAAGTTGCCCTATTGTTTCTGCTAGCGCCACCACTTCTGCTGCTGCCATTGGATTGGTAATATCAGTAGCATCAATAATTTGCGCCATCCGCAAAAATGCTTGAATTTCGTTGGAAACCAGATTGCGATCCAGTGCTTGGTGGCGAGTCGCTGTAGGGACGGATATATTGACTTGCCCTGTTTGGAGATAATCTACTACCTGAGAAACAACTGCACTCAAGTCTTCTGGTGTAGCAAGGCATGGCTGAATTGCGTCTTTGTGTGCCTTGAGTTTTTGTGCCAGTTCTGGGTTATATTGTCCGATGTGGGAAATTGCCAATTCTGCCGTTTCTTTGACTAATTCTGCCTCAAATGTCCACAAGCCATAGAATTTCCGCTCCACATCCGATGCAGGTACTCCAGTAGTACCATAATCAGCTTCTGATAGTTCTTGACAAATGACCATTGCTGTGTATGCAGGTGCTATAATAATCAAGTGCCACTCCTGCGCCACTGGATCTGCTGACTCTAATCCTACCAAGTTCACATTGGGTAACTGACTTGTGGGATGTTCAGCAAAACCTGCATCAGGAGAAGCCATAATAGCAATTTGACAGGATTTTTGAGCAATATCCGCATATCTTTGGGCTTCTTGCAAATACCATTTCCCCTGTTGGAAGGCTGTGATAACTAAAGGTGTACTGTCATCAGTTAAAATGTGGTCTTCCAGAGCATGACACAGGGAAACCAGGGTATTTTTGTAGTAAACGCCGTATTGAATTGGTCTTTTACTATGGCGATGAGCTGCTTCTAGCTTTTGTAAAATAGAGCCTTCTAACATGAGTTTAATGAAAAGAATCGCAGACGAACAGACGAAAGGGGAGCAAGTTTCCCCTTATCCCCGTGTCTTCTATGATACGCTGACGAGTGGTTTTTCTTTCGTCTCAATTGGTGCAGAAAGTGCTTCTTCTAAATCAGCACAACCCACTCTTTCCTCTAAAATTTTCATAACTTCGCGTCCAAAGTCGTTGGGGTTGCGTCGCCATGCTTCTAAGCAGACTTCACCAAAGAAAGAACCGAGAGGTTCGGGGTTCCAGAGAAGTTTTCTAGCGTTCCAGGGCATATGGCTCATTGGATTGTACCCCGGTTTAACGATTCCTTCTTTAAAGGCATACTCTTCTAAATGGGTATGAGGTTGTAGCCCGATGAAGAAAATGGCGGGTTCGACTTTGTCAGCCCCAAAAATTTTTTCTAATTCGCGGTGGTAGGCGATCGTTTGGCGAATAGTTTCGGGGCGTTCGTCAATAACGTTAAAGGAGTAGTTAACAGAGACTAAGTCGTTAAATCCAGCAGCTTTTAAGTCGCGACAGTTTTGTAAGACTGTTCGCAGGTTATATCCCATGCGCATCTTACGAACAAGTTCTTGAGAACCACTCGTAATACCAATTTCAAAGTAGTTCATCCCAGTTTTCACCATCAACTCACACGTCTTTGGTGTGAGGTTATCAGCGCGGATGTATGCTGCCCAGTGAATGTCACTCATTCCAGAATCGACGATTTTCTGTAACAGTTCCTCTGCATCTTCAATAAATTTTCGGGCGGGGATGAATTGGGCATCGGTAAACCAGAAGTTACGTATGCCCCGATTGTAAAGTTGTCGCATTTCGGCAACAACTTCATCTGCAGGATTGATACGTACCTGTTTACCTTCTACAACCGTGTAAACGCAATAGCAGCAGTTGTGGGGACAACCGCGTTTGGTTTGAACACCGATGTAGAAATCTCCTTCCTGTAGGTAATAATTAAGCTCCGACCAGATGCTTTCGATATAATCGTAGTTACAAGCGGTTTTTTCCACTGGAGTCGGTTGTTCGTGGATGAGGCGTGTACGTGGTTGAGATTCTCCCACTATGTAACAACGTTCATCTATAAACTCTGTTCCAGTTAAAAGTTTTTCTAGCAGGGTTTCGCCCTCACCCACAGAAACAATTGTCCCCTTTGGCAAGCTTTTACCAAGCTGTTCGTAAAATACACTCACAGCACCACCACCCACAACTAAGCGGATATCTGGATGATATTTACGGGCACGTTTTAAACCACGTTTGATTAATCCGAGGTTACGCCACAGTTCTGTATAGTAACTTGTTAACATCCGCAAGCCGCCAAAAGCACCGTGTAATTTGACTAAGGGATTTTTGGCATAGAAAATCTCAAAAGAATATTGTAATGGGTTACCACCACGTCCACCTACAGGGGCATAAATTTGGATATCCCGCCAAGAGAAAACCAGCAGTGTTGGTTTAAATTCATCAATACACTGATCTAGGGCAAAGGCATAATCTAAAGGTGGTACCGTCCCCAAATCAAAAATCCGCTGTTCAATTGTGGGAAACAACTTGTGGACGTGATCTGCAAGGTAAACAACCCCAATAGGAAAAATGGGGTTACAAGGAAGGCGAACATAGAGAATTCGGTTGTCCATTACAGGTGTTTTAACTTCCATCTTGCTGTTTTCAAGGGAAAGCGAGAACAATATCTTTATAAAGAAAAGTTTATTTTGTTTTTTGTCCTATATCTTAATATTACTTGACATTCACTCAGATTATTGATTAGTCTATTGTGTTTATTGGGATCGGTGAAAATAGCTAAACGGATTTTGCCATCAGATTTCTAGTCTGCTGAGGCGAGATACTATAAAAATTTTTCATACATATAGCTTTACAATAACACCAACTTTCTTTGCCAAGCGATGATCCACATACATTATTTGTGGTTTAGAACATTAGCAAGGACACGTCAATCACACAAGTTATGATTTTTTTGTGAACCAGGGAACATTATATTTGTGCGACTATAATGTACAATTGCGTAAAAGGCATAGATTTTTACAAAATTTTCATATCATCCGCATATCTTAAGATAGAAATCATCTAAAAAATACCAGTTGGTAGTCGGGGTTACAGCAGCTGGGGATCACCCAGTGCTACGTTGGCTGGTGTAATATAAAATAGTGGCGTAAAGCTCCTCAGCAGTTATGGCTCAAATATTAGATCCTCTACCTCCTGAGCAATCAGGAAAACTGTTCTGTTGCTACGTAAATGCCACAAGTAAAATACAGGTGGCTCGCATCTCCAATATTCCCAACTGGTACTTTGAACGGGTTGTTTTTCCTGGACAGAGGTTAGTGTTTGAAGCCCCAAGACAAGCTCAACTTGAGATTCACACGGGCATGATGGCAAGCGCAATTTTATCGGATACAATTCCGTGCGATCGCCTTGCAATCAGTGAACCTAACAGTTTTGTGTTTGACACAGATTCTTCAGCACCAGTTATGGACTCGATCAATAAAAAACCAATTGTGCAGATTAATACAATAACCGGAGATTTCATAAAATCCTTACAAGTCGCTGGTTTAGTAACCATTGATTAAAAAAAACAATTTTGCTTAGTTAGAGGGTTGCTAAACTCAGCAACCCTCTTTTGTTTTGTCTTTAATAATGTCCTCATCGCCTCCATCACTGTTTCTATTCCACTACAATGTTTACTATGAACTTACCTTCGTTTCTTTGGCTGTGGAAAATAGCAGCATGGTCGATGGGTTTATCGCTATTAGCTTATTTACTATTAGCGATAACAGGTGTTTGGATGTTTCGTACCAGAAGACTACAGCAAGAAGAACCTAGCTGGCTGCATTCCCTTCACTACTTAATTGGCGGTTGCATAGTCAGTTTAGTGCTGCTTCTGTTACTGATTGGCATTATTGGGACTTTGGGTCACTTTGGTTCTTTGGGACACTCATCACACCTGATTGCTGGTTTGACAGCAGTCGTACTGGTTTTGCTGTCTGCAGGGAGTGCATTGCTGATTCATCCTAGACGATCTTGGGCTAAACGTATCCACATAGGTGCTAATATTGCCCTGTTTTTTGGCTTTGTTTGGGTATCGTTAACAGGCTGGACTGTAGTACAAAAGTACTTACCATGATGAATCACAAATCACTCGACAGCTTCACGATTCAGTTTGCCAAGCAATATCTTGAAGAATTACTCTTACCTTTTTACCAGCTAATATTAATTTAAAGTACAACGATCATGATGGAGCCGTGACAGCAAACTCAGCCGATACTTCATCTTCTGTTTTTCGACTCTCTCCTTTAATTCGGATTACACTTTTGTGTCTGTATGTGGCACTTACCACACCGTTACCTTTCCTCTCGCAGGTAACAGCAGCACCTGTACCACCAGCGTTGTTATGGGTGGGTATTGTCATCGGTTTTATTGGTCTGTATGCAGCGTTGAGTGAACGCGTTATTGTAGATGACCAGGGAATCCAAGTCACTTATCCTCAATGGGTACCAGGTTTTTTCCGCAAAGGCTGGTCTTTACCTTGGTCTGATGTAAAAGAGTTGAAACCCCGCACGACTGGTCAAGGAGGAATCGTTTACTACTTCCTGTCTCACGAAGGAAAAGCTTACTTACTACCGATGCGTGTGGTTGGGTTTGCCCGTTTGGTAAAATTTGTGCAACAGAAGACACAGGTAGATACGACAGATGTCTATCCCTTAGCACAACCATGGATGTATTTAATTTTACTTTTTTTGACGCTATTGCTGCTATTGATTGATGGCTGGACAATCGCCACAGCGTTAGCGCAAGGCAGCATAAATTAGAGTTTCACCGAGTCCGCAACGGGCGTGGGTGTAAGGGTGTAAGGGTGTAAGGGTGTAAGGGTGTAAGGGAAACCCCACACGATCACGCGAGAATTCAAAATTCAACTTAGGCAAATTCAAAAAGGAGAGATTCTTAATTTTGAGATTGCTGAGTCCCAAGGGGACACGCTGCGCGTATGCCTGCTTTCGC
>NZ_QMEB01000401.1:0-1335 GCF_012912135.1 Brasilonema bromeliae SPC951
GCTTGGTCCCCAGACTCGGCGAGCTCGGGTCGATGCGTTGCAGCTTGTCGAGCACTTCCTGGCCTTCGATCACGCGGCCGAACACCGTGTGCTTGCCGTCGAGATGCTTCGTCTGGACGAAGGTGATGAAGAACTGGCTGCCGCCGGTGTCGCGTCCCGCGTGGGCCATGCTCAGCGTCGCGGGGAAGTGTTTGCGGGCGTTGGGCTGGTAGCATTCGCACGGAATGTTGTAGCCGGGACCGCCGGAGCCGGTGCCCGTGGGATCGCCCCCCTGGGCCATGAAGTCTTCCAACACGCGGTGGAACGTCAGGCCGTTGTAGAAGCCCTTCTCCACGAGCGAGACGAAGTTGGCGACGGTGTTCGGCGCTTCGTTCTCGTACAGCTCGACGACCATGTCCCCCTCCGTCGTGGAGAGCTTCACTCGCGGGAGGTCGTCGGCCTTGGCCTCCTTCTCGCGGATCGCGCGTTCCTCTTGCGACACCGCGTCGTCGAGGGCCGAGGCCGGAACCGCCACCGCCGCCGCGACCGCCAGCGCCAAGAGCGCCCGCCGCGGGAAGAGCTCGAGAACTTTCATCGCCAGGCTCCAGAGGAAGAAGGACGACGCCGTGACGACCCGCGCTCGCGCGCGAACCGGCCGCCGACGTGTGGCAAAGCGAACCGGCCGGCGATGAACGGTCATCGTCGGCCGGGGGAGAGAGTCGAGACGTTCGCGACGATTAGCGCCGCGACGGGAGCGTCTTCGGCTGGTACTCGTGGTCACGCTTCCGCAGCACCTTGGCGGTGACGATCTTGTCGGGCGTGACGCCGGGCACCGGGCGGCTCGGGTCGACCCGCTGCAGCTTGCCGAGCACCTCTTCGCCCTGGATCACCCGGCCGAAGACGGTGTGCTTGCCGTCGAGGTGCGACGTCTGACCGAACGTGATGAAGAACTGGCTGCCGCCGGTGTCGCGACCCGCGTGGGCCATGCTCAGCGTGGCCGCGAAATGCTTGCGGGCGTTCGGCAGGTAGCACTCGCAGGGGATCGCGTAGCCCGGGCCGCCGCGGCCGCTGCCTTCGGGGCAGCCCCCCTGGGCCATGAAGTCTTCCAACACGCGGTGGAAGATCTTGCCGTTGTAGAAGCCCTTTTCGACGAGCGAGACGAAGTTGGCGACCGTGTTCGGCGCTTCGTTCTCGTACAGCTCCAGCACCATGTCGCCCTTATTGGTGGAGAGCGACACGCGGGGAAGGTCGTCGGCCTTGGCCTCGGCGGCGCGGATCGTTTGCTCTTCCTGGGAGACGTCGGGGGTGCGGTAGCTCATGAGGGGCCTTTCGCAGCGGGAAGGGAGACGGCGCACG
>NZ_QMEB01000401.1:1345-1988 GCF_012912135.1 Brasilonema bromeliae SPC951
GATCGAAGGCAATCTAGCCCGGTCGCGAGGGATCGTAAATCGGCCGGCGGCCGCCCGACGGGCCGCGCGACCGTCACGCCCGGCGCGATCGCTTCCTCCGGCAAGTCCGGCGTGGCCCGCGGAGTCGATTCCGTCGTCCCGGACGGGCTCGGGAAAAAACGCGAAAAAAATTCGCGGGCCGAGAAAAACGCCGGCCGGGCCGCCCTCTCCGCGCAAATGCCGCCGGAAAACTTCTGAATTTGCCCGGACCAAATTGGGCAGTTTTTGCTCACCGCGTGACCAGAATCCGTCATTCGTCACGACACCGCTGATTCTTGAGCGGTGATGACCCATCAAAACCAGAACAAATGCCCGTCCATCGGTCGGATTTGAGGGCGTAATGCCGCTCCGTTTGGGGAGGGCACCAACCAAGGCATCGAATTTGCACATGAATCAGCACAATTTGCGACTTTGTCCCTGGCGTCTGGAACTTCGGGCTTGGACGGTTCTCTGGTCGCGGTGGTGGCTCACGCGGACGATCGCGTCCGGGCGCGGCTCGCGCTCTGGCTCTCGGCCTGCGGCTGCGCCGTGCGCGAGGCGACCACCGCCGCGCAAGCGATCGAAGAGTGCAACCGGTTGCCCAAAGCCAACTTGGGGATCATCG
>NZ_QMEB01000402.1 GCF_012912135.1 Brasilonema bromeliae SPC951
CGCCACGCTAGTCCCTAAGAGGGACGCTGCGCAAACGCTATCACGTCCCCTCCCCGAGCTCGCGGGGAGGGGCGGTTTTGGCGCAAGACAAAACCGGGGTGGGGTAAAGCGAGAGTTGTGAGCAAACATAAGGGTATGACGTAAGTAATAACAAGGGTTTCAGGTTAAGTTGACACGTATAAGACTGCCCACCCTACACAGGATGTAACATGCTAAGTCGTATCTGAAAATTACTTGCAAATTAGCACATATCAGGACAAGTCAAGCTAAGTCACTGCAAGTCAAATAAATAACTACGAAAGAAAATTGCGACAGTTAACTCAGTCAAATAACTGAGGCGTACGCAATGCTAGAAATAATTATTAACAAATCTGTTGAAATTATTCTTGGTCTGTTACTAGAGAAGTTTGGGGAATGGCTGCTAAATGAGCGCAACCTCAAACGCCTCAACCACTTGCTGAAAAAGCAGATTCTCTTACTCTACTTTTATTGGGTTTTACTCAAAACACCGCAAGAATCTTTACCTAAGCAACCACAACAACATGATATCCAAATAAGTGAGTAGTATTGGTAAGGGGGAAAATAGCAAAGGCTGAAGCTATTTTTCTTTCTTGTGGAATGAGCGTCTCTTGTGTGCTATATGTCTAAATCTTCTAAGTCTGACAAGATTTTGGTTGTAGATGATTCTCCTGATAATGTATTTTTGGTGAAAACCATTTTGCAGGAAGAAGGGTACACAGTTAGCACGGCTGCAAATGGTGCTTCAGCATTAGCACAACTCGAAACATCGACTTGTGATTTAGTGTTGCTGGATCTTATGATGCCGGGAATGGATGGTTATGAAGTTACTAAGCGGATTCGGCAAAATACGACTTTGCCATTTATCCCAATTCTCCTGATTACCGCACATGACTCACCTAATGTTGCTCATGGATTAGATTTGGGCGCAGATGATTTTATCCGCAAGCCTGTGACTGTGGATGAATTGTTGGCACGAGTGCGATCGCTCCTCCGTCTCAAGCACAGTATAGATGAACGCGATGAAATTGCCCGTCTACGTCAAGATTTTGCCTCTCGCCTCACCCACGACTTACGCACACCCTTGGTAGCAGCAGATCGAATGCTGTTGCTGTTTGCTGACGGTGCTTTGGGACAACTGTCACCACAAATGCAGGAAGTGATAGAGATCATGGCTCGCAGTAACAGTAATCTGCTAGCTATGGTAAACACCTTACTAGAAGTTTATCGCTTTGAAGCAGGTCGCAAAACTCTAGCGTTTCAACCAGTGAATCTCAGTAAGTTACTACAAGAAGTTTCACAAGAATTGAGTCCTTTAGCTGACCAAAAGCACCTTACAGTCAATTTAGATTTAGGTGAGAACTCAGGGAGTAGTAAAGTGATGGGCGATCGCCTGGAACTCCACAGACTATTCACCAACCTGATAGGTAACGCTATCAAATTTACTGACACCGGGTCAATAACCATCCGCATCACTCCAGCGACTCCTTCAGAGAATTGCATAACAGTTGAAATCGCAGATACAGGTCGAGGTATTTCTCCTGAAGAACAACTCACTTTATTTGAACGATTTCGCCAAGGAAGTCATAATCATTCTGGTAGTGGCTTAGGACTGTACCTTTCGCGACGAATTGTCGAAGCACATCAAGGCACGATTCACGTGAATTCAGAAGTCGGCAAAGGGAGTGTATTCATTGTGAATTTGCCAATTAAACAGTCATCATAGAAAGTATGAGTTATTTTAACAATGCCAATTTCATACACCCTTTTTATAGCCCGCGCAACCCAACAAGTTTTATGTTTTTTGCGCTAACTGATACCAAGTTGCAGCTCAATTGCCTCACCTCATCCCCTCTCCTTAATCCTCACCTTTATCCCCTCTCCTTAATCCTCACCTCTATCCCCTCTCCTTAATAAGGAGAGGGGTGCCCGATAGCGTAGCGTGCCGTTAGGCA
>NZ_QMEB01000403.1 GCF_012912135.1 Brasilonema bromeliae SPC951
TAATATGGGTGATTCTCATGATGGTAATTCCAAATTAGAACCTGCGAACGCTACCGCGAAGCTCACCCTCCCCGACAAAATCACTCCTAAAAAACCTGTACCTTTAGCAATTGATGTCAAAGACAAAGAAGGAAGACCAATTGCTAATTTCGATACTTTCCAAGAAAAATTGATGCATTTAATCGTCGTGAGTGATGATTTTCAGTCTTTTAATCACATCCATCCCACATACAAAGGAAATGGACGCTTTGAAGTTCAAGCTGATTTTCTCCACTCTGGTAATTACACACTTTTCAGTGATTACAAAGTAGCAGGAAAAGCAGAACAAGTTTCGGTCTTAAAAGCACAAGTTCCAGGAAAAAGTCCAGCTGCATCAGAAATTGATTTAGCTACTACAAAGACTCTTGGTGATACTAAGGCTAATCTAAAATTATCTCAACCTACAATCAAAGCTGGACAAGAAGTTCATCTAATTTTCAACTTACAAGACGCTGCTAACAACCAACCACTGAAAGATTTGAAACCTTATTTAGGAGAAAGAGGACATTTAGTCATCCTCAAGCAGTCATCACCATTGACAGAAGCAGACTACATTCATGCTCATGCATTGAAAAACACTCCAGCAGGAGAAATTCATTTTATCACCAGTTTTCCTCAAGCAGGAAAATATAAAATGTGGGGTCAGTTTAATCGTAATGGCAAAATCATCACTGCTGATTTTTGGGTAGACGTGCAATAGTTATCTCAAATTTCATCTTGATTTCATCATGGTCATATACTTAAGTTTCGCCGTCTCAATTTATGCTTTGATAGTCATTAGAGGCTTTTTAGTTGTGCCACTATGGTATGACTGAAAGTCTGGTTTTATATTAAGAATGAGTGAAATGAGATAATCAGCTATTCTCAGAATCAATCTAATTTGATGAGGAGATTAACCGTGAAATTTCATCTTAATTTCATTTTAATTATCTATAATAAATATTAAAAACATGCTCCTCATGTTTCACAATCCTGACGGGCTTATAGTGATACTGTAAGCCTGTTTTCTTACTGGAGTTTAGACTAACCGATGACAAAATGACTCAGAAGCACTGAGTTGACAAGCTACACAGCTGAAAATATAAAAATTAAAAGGTCAAGCTGACCTTGCTGGTTCTTTCTTGGGTTTAGTAGTAGCCTTTTTAACTATAGGATAACGAATTCTACGCACACGGGGTTTGCCAGTAGTCCACCCAGGGGACTTTCCACGGGGTTTGGGTGCAACAGCAGGTGTACCAATCGCCCCTAAAACTCCACCCATAGCCTGAGCAACCCTTCCTGAAGTCAGTTTAGTCTGTGGCTTTTGCCAGGGTAGAGGATTGTCAGCCACCCTTCGGGAACGCCCGTCGCCTACGGCGGGAAACCCGCCTGCGCCGTGCTGGTCTGACAATATCACGAGCTTTCCCTAGTTGCCAGGTCATCAGTGGTAACAAGTCACTCCAAGACTCACACTGTTCTGGAGTACTTAATTTCGGAAGAGTCCAATGCAAGCTTGCGAGCGCAAATCTATACCAATGATCAACAGTAAAACGTCGCAGGTAGAGTCGCCAAAATTCAGACAATTCAGGCATGTCCATTCCTACCCATGCAAGCCATAAAGGTTTAAATTGATTAACTGCATCTTCATTCAAACGCTGCACTTGAATCAAATCCATTTTTATCTTGGCAGATTGTTGAAAGTGAAAATTACGCCACAAATGCAATCGTAGCAACCCTAACTTTGGATCTTTGAGTTCTACAAATTGATCAGCTGTCCACCAAGTTTGGCTGTCGTTGAGCTTGAATTTATCCCCTTGACGAAGCTGGCACAACCGTACTCTGCATCCCACAACGATAAAGGACGTGTTGGCAGTTTTTCACCGGGAAAGGCAGAGGGCAGAAGGCAGGAGGCAGAAGGAATGTCTCCTGCCCTCTGC
>NZ_QMEB01000404.1 GCF_012912135.1 Brasilonema bromeliae SPC951
CGGAGCCACTTCTGTGCGGGGGTTCCCCCCGTTGAAGAATGTGGCGTCAGGCGACCCGCGTTCCCGGAGGGTTTCTTGCGCTAGTTAAAGGCTCATATCCCAAAAAGGCGATATTGCGATATAGGTTGAGCAATTCTCACGCGTTCACCTATAACAAGCGCGAGTCTCGTGGTTGCAGTACTCTCGCGCTTTTCACATAGCAGCATCAAAAACAAGAATATTTTACAACTTTAGCGTGTTTTTGCAGACAGTAGCGAGGAAAAGCTACAATTCACTCATGTTTATTTATGTATTTTAGAAGGAGCAATACTTGCCTTCTATAGTAAATTTTGGTAAGACAGGATTTATATATAATGCTACAGCAGTCTGTGGTTCTTTTTTTATAGCTGGTGGGTGAAGAGAGAGTGATGAATGAAGCTGACACCCCAAATAATGGGGATTTTGTTCAACCCCAAGATAGCAATTCACTGCAACCAAAGCAGGCGAGTTGTCCATTTTACTCAGTTAGCAAGAGTGAAAACACTGCAACTGCGAAACTGCCACTACTGGCACCAGCAGAAAACCAGCAGTGTGAAAGCCAAATTCTATCAGAAGAAAATACACCCCAGCAAGACTGGGTTGCAGACCCTGACAGCGAAAAACAAGAACTCGTAGACGCTGAGTTCAAGAAATTGTTGGGATTAAATGAAGAATTACGTTCTGCCAACAATGATTTGTACGACAAAGTTGAGGAGCTAAAAAGTGTCTTAACTGAGTCGGAGATGGCTTTGCAGTGGCAGAAAAAACGCTCAAGTGTCACAGAGTCAATGCTTAACCAACAAGCTCAAGAACTGACTGCGTCTCAAGACCAAGTAAATTCATTATTTCAACAATTGGAAACTGCTGTACAAACTGTTCAGCGCCAAGAAAGTTTGATCTCAAACTATAAAACGCAGCTAGAAATCAGTCAACAACGCCTTGCACAGTTAGAACGGGAATGTGTGTTGATGAAATCTAGCTACAACGATCAGTCCCACCAACTATTGCAATCAGAAAGTGCTTGTCGGGAGCTACGAACAAGGCTCATGCGACAACAACGCCAGACTCTGCAGTTCAAAGCTGCTCTGGAAAAGTGCCTGGAGACACCTGTTCCTAGCTACGACTCCCTTGAGAATAACGACACAAGCAGTAGTCAGACAAGACCATTCAGACACTCTAGCGTTTTGTTTAGCCAAGCACAACCAATTCAACCTTGGTCGGTGGAATCAGAATCCTTGACAAATAGTGTAGATAATGCTTGTAAGGGAACTCCAGCGTTACCTATAAATCAATGGGATAACTCCACACCAAATTCATCATCCACTTGCGATTTAGATACAGAAGAAACAGCTATACAAACGCAATCAGTTGACACACCAGAACCAGAAATTCAAACAGTTTCATCTTTGGGTTTGACAAGCTTAGAAGAGCAATTGGATGGCGTTATCCAAATGTTTTTTGTTGCCAATCCTCCCGTATCGACATCTCCAGAGCCTCCTGTTGAAAAAGATGCGAATAGCACCCAGGCAGGTGAAGCTATTTGGGAAACTTCTGTAATACCCCTCAAAGATGAACCAAAAATTACTGAAACATTGGCGACTAACGATTCTCCAGAAGAAACTGAGGACTTCTGGGTAAACGTAGCACAATCATCATCCCTCGAATTACAAAAAACTGCTGACTCTCCAGAACCCTTCACCGACCACGCTACTAACGACCCTTCGCCACTGCTTTATCCGCAGCGTCCACCCAAAAAGCGAAAGTCTCTAGCATCTGTGGAGCTACCAAATTTTCAACAAAAGAGTCATTAGTCATTAGTCATTAGTCATTAGTGATGTGTAGAGACGTAGCATGTGAGGCAGGTGCTAACAGCGGGTTCCCCGACTTGTAGACGCCGGAGGCGGTGAGGGGGTCGCAGT
>NZ_QMEB01000405.1 GCF_012912135.1 Brasilonema bromeliae SPC951
TGGTACGGCACTATCATACGCTAGGGTTGCTACCACCCGTTCAACGCTCAGAAGGCAACTACCGCCTTTATACCCAGCAAGATGTACAACGGCTGCAACGGGTAATAGCACTGAAACAACAAGGGTTTCAGTTATCCCACATTCGCCAGCTATTAGACAGCCATTTACAGGAAACGATTGATCCGACTTTGATGGCTCAATTGCAGCAGCAATATCGTTCCGTTATTCAGCAGATTACCCGGTTGCGCCAAACCGCATCCGCATTGGAGGGATTGCTGGGGCAAGATCGTCATTGTCAGATCACCCAAGCTGAAGCTCTGGCACAACTAAAGCAATTGGAAGTTGATGCCCAGGAGGGGTTGGGTAAGCTAGATCAACTTTGGATAAACCTGGATGCAGAGACAACCACCCACCCCGAAGCGTTTCAAGAATCTTTGCAGCGGCTGCTCCCCGATTTATCTCACTATTCTGAAATCACGGTACATCTGTTGCATCAACTCGTGCTGGCATGTGGAGATGTTAGTCTGGTCAATTTCGTTCGCTTGAGTCGAGATGCGATCTCTGCTGCATGGGATGCGCTCAAATTTGGGTGTTCGGTAGTGACAGATGTGCCAGCCGTAGCTGCCACGCTGGATCACACGCGGTTGGCTCATTTAGGATGTCCCGTTGAAGCACTGATTGATGACCCTCACATCACAGGGGCAAGTGAGGCAGAACAGGCATTTTGGGATCATCACCTCTGGCAGAAACGACTACAACAAATTCCAAAGGGGTGTGTACTCGTGATTGGATACGCCCCTTCGGTACTGCTCACTACCTGTCAGTTGATTGAGCAGCAGCAAATTCAACCAGCCTTTGTAATTGGAATGCCGATCGGATTTAGTCATGCCCCAGCAGCAAAGCGACGATTAATGGAAACACAAATTCCTTACATCACGATTCAAGGCAGTCTCGGTGGTGGACTTTTAGCAGCGATGACGTTAAACGCATTGGTTGAAACATTGATTGAAAAGCCAGATTGCCATTGCTATCTCACTCGTCCGTAGTATTAGTAGCACTTAAATATAGCGGTTCTCATTTGGGTGCAATACAATAACCGCAATGTTTAAACCAGCCAATAATGTCACTTAAATGAATAGTTTCAAAAGCCTCTGTAATCGCTTTATCTAAATCCTCATATGTACGGGCTGCGATGGAACGCAGAAACTCTTTCATCTTTGACCAACAATTTTCGCGCTTGAGAAAAATCAGGCGAATACGGTGATAAATAAACCAAGTGTGCGCCCGCTGCCTCAATCGCTTCTTGAATTCCTGCAACTTTATGCGAGCTAAAATTATCCATTACTACACAAGCCCCTTCCCAAAGATTAGGAACCAAGACTTGTTCAACATAAGTTTGAAATGCCATTTTATCCGTTCCGCCTTTAAAGGTCATTCCTGCAACGATTCCACGTAAGGCGTTAAGCGTAGCTCTGCCGTAGGCAATCGCCCCAATCACTGTCACATTTTTTCCCCGCTTATCTGGGCGAGCACCATGTGCCCTTTTTCCCTTAAATGCTCTGGCATAAAGTCTCGTCATTGCTATGTTGACGTAAAGTCTGCCGGGGGAAGCTTCCCCCGGCGAGCTTTACACCGGATTCGTCAACAAACACCAAGTTGTTCGCGTCAAATGTACGGATAATTTCCCTGTCTTGCTCCGCCGCGTGTAAGGTTTTTTTTCGGGTCAATTTCAGCTTTTGTAACGTTTTACCCATTCCTGAGCGACTAATTTTTACCTGGCTTTTTAACTCCATTTGTACGCACAATTCTTCCAGAGTGCTATCGTTATTCTCTTCTACCAGTTTTTGTAAAACTGAATAATGTTCCTCTTTTATTTTAGGTGCATTCCCACTTTTATGTGGTAATGGTTCTATACGAACTGTGTCTAAATA